>CAYNGQ010000524.1:0-2368 GCA_964396735.1 uncultured Solirubrobacteraceae bacterium
GTCGAGTCGGGTCCGTGCGGTCAAGCGGCGCGCTTTCATGGCCGATCATTGAATTGGATGGCTATCGGCATGCGCAACCTGGACCTTGGAATGCGACGAGCTCGAGCGGCTGTGCTGGCGGGCCTGCTCGTCGCGGTCGCGTCGGGAGCAGTCGCGCATCCGGCGTTCGCCGCCGAACCCGGCGTCGTCCTGGCCAACCAGAGCGCCCCCGAGAACTCGCAGGTGGCCGCACTTGGCACCCACTGGGTACGTCTGTTCGCCACTTGGCCCGATCTGGAGCCCGAACGAGGCGGTGGCCTCGCGGCGAACTGGATCGCCAACTACGAACAGACCTTCCGCTCGCTGCCCGCGGGCACAAAAGTGATCCTCGACGTGGTCGGCACGCCCGCGTGGGAGACCGGCTCGAGCAACGAACACACGCCACCGGCCGACCCGCACGAATATGCCGCGTTCGTCGGTGCGCTGGCGCAGCGCTTTGGCTCGCGCGTCAGCGCGTATGAGATCTGGAACGAGGAGGACTCTTCGGGCTGGTGGGCCGGTGGGCCCAATCCGGCGGCCTACGCCCAGTTGCTCCAGGCCACCTACCCGGCCGTCAAGGCGGCCGACCCGAGCGCCACGGTCGTGCTGGGCGGGCTCACCGGCAACGACTACGCCTTCCTCGAAGGCGTGTATCGAGCCGGCGCCAAGGGCTACTTCGATGCTGTCGGGGTGCACACCGACACCGCCTGCAACAAACTCTCTCCCTACGAATTCCTGCGCGGCGCCGGGAACCGGCTGATCCCGGACTCATTCCTGGCCTACCGCGAAGTGCACGCGGTGATGCTCGCCAACGGCGACGACAAACCGATCTGGATGACCGAGTTGAGCTGGCGCACGACGAACGCGACCTGCTCGGAAGGCGCGTGGGCAGGTCAGACGGCCGCGGGCGTCAGCGAAGAACAGCAGGCTACCTACCTCAGGCAGGCCTACCACTGTCTCGCCGAAAACTCCTACGTTCAGGTCGCCCTGTGGTTCCCGCTGCTGGATGAAGGGTCGATCACGTCGGGCCTGCTGCGAGCCAACGGCTCACGCAAGCCGTCGTTCGCGGCGATGCGCGCCTACGCGCACGAAGGCGACACGCTGCACGAACCGTGTGGGAACTTCGCCGGGCCGAAAATCACCCTCTCGTCTCCCGCCAACCACGTCAGCTACAGCGGACCGCTGCCGATCCATGTGACCGCAAGCAGCTCCGCGGGCGTGTTCCGCATCCGCCTGGAGTGGGACGGGAAACTGATCCGCAACTACGACGGCAGCGACTTCCCCACGACGCTGTTCGGAGCGCTCGACTGGCAGGGGGCCAAGCACATCCCCTACGGCTGGCACACGCTGACGATCGTTGCTTACGATAAGGAGAACAACATCGCGACAACCAGCATTCGGATCTACCACGCGCGGCCGAAGTCCAAGCATCACGGCAAGCACCATTAGGTAGATCCGTGCGGAAAGGTGGGCGTTGAGGGGTCGTTTGACGCTTTGGTCCGACCGGTTGAGTGCTTGTGGGAGGAGCGCCAGGCAGGGGATCACCTACCGGCCCGGGAGCCCTACAGCTAGGCGACGATGTGCGGTGCACTAAGCTGGGCTCATGTCGGAACCGTTCAAGACTGCTGAGGACGGACGTGCTGCTAGCTAGGCGCGCGGGGATCAGGCGCACGCTCCGAGCTCGCCAGTCAATTACCTTGGCGGACGGTCGGCACCTCCGTGCGGCGAGGATGGGGCTACTCATGCTCCTCTGCGGTGCGCTGGTGACGGCACTCGCGCGCTCGTCAGCGAAGGCAGCGGGTGCGTCGCCGAGCACGGTCTACGTAACCAACAGTAACTCGGCTTCGGTGACGCCCATTGAACTCGCAACGGACCAGCCCGGCCCAGAAATCAAGGTGGGAACCGAGCCGGTCGGTATCGCGATCATGCCAGGCGACAAGACCGCGTACGTCACTAACGCGGGCAGCGAATCGGTAACGCCGATCGACGTGGCGACGAACACGCCCAGCCTAGAAATCAAAGTGGGTAAAGACCCATGGGGGATCGCGATCACCCCTGACGGCAAGACCGTCTACGTGTCCAATCCAGGCAGCGACTCGGTAACGCCGATCGACGTGGCGACGAACACGCCCGGCCCAGAAATCAAAGTGGGCAAAGAACCGAGGGGGATCGCGATCCCCCCTGACGGCAAGACCGTCTACGTCACCAACGAGAGCGACGGATCAGTGACACCGATCAATGTGGCGACGAACACGCCCGGCTCAGAAATCAAAGTTGGCAAGGAGCCGTACGACGTCGCGGTCACTCCGGACGGTAAGACCGCTTATGTGACAAATGCCGAAAGCGCAAC
>CAYNGQ010000525.1:0-3193 GCA_964396735.1 uncultured Solirubrobacteraceae bacterium
ACCCGTGCGTTCGCGAGCGCCTGGCGGATCACGCGCTGCTGAGAAGGCCCATTCGGCGCCGTCAAGCCATTACTCGCACCATCCTGGTTGACCGCGCTGCCCCGCACCACCGCCAACACCTCATGCCCGTTGCGCCGCGCATCGGAGAGACGCTCCAACACGAGCACACCGACGCCCTCGCTCCAACTCACCCCATCGGCCGCATCCGCGAAGGACTTGCAGCGGCCATCCGGCGCGAGGCCGCCCTGGCGGCCGAACTCCAAGAACGCCATCGGCGTCCCCATCACCGTCACGCCACCCGCCAGCGCCAGCGAGCACTCCCCGCCACGCAACGCCCCGCACGCCAGGTGCAGCGCGACCAGCGAGGAGGAGCACGCCGTATCGATCGTCACCGCCGGACCCTCGAACCCGAACGCGTAGGACACCCGGCCGGAGACCACGCTCCCGGAGTTACCGGTCGCCAGGTAGCCCATCACCTCCTCCGGCAGTGAGCGCAGAGCGGCGGTGTAGTCGTGATACATCAGGCCGGCGAACACAGCCGTCGGGCTGCCCCGCAGCGAGTCCGGGGCGATCCCCGCGTCTTCGAGCGCCTCCCACGACGCCTCCAGCAGCAGCCGCTGCTGCGGGTCCATCGCCAGCGCCTCCCGCGGGCCGATCCCGAAAAACCCGGCGTCGAACATCCCGGCGTCGTGCAGGAACCCGCTTTCACGCACCGCACCCGGGATCGCCGCATACCAGCCCTCCAGATCCCACCCCCGGTCGACCGGAAACCCGCCGATCGCATCGCCATCGCCGACCAGCAGCTCCCACAGCTCCCCCGGAGAGCCAACCGAGCGATCTCCGCCCGGATACCTGCAGCTCATCCCGACGATCGCCACCGGCTCATCGACCGCGATCCCCGCCGCCGCGACGCTCACCACCGCGCGCCCGGCGTCCGTCAACTCACCCAGCAGATACCTCGCCAACCCGACCGGGGTCGGGTGATCGAACACAAGCGTCGCCGGCAACCCGCGTCCCGCACCCGCCGCGAGCCGGTTGCGCAATTCCACCGCCGCGAGCGAATCGAGGCCGAGCTCGCTGAACGCGCGCCCCGGCGGCACAGACTCCGAGGACGCATACCCGAGCACGCCCGCGACCTCCCCCCGCACGAGCTCCAGCATCATACGCTCGCGCTCCTCCCCAGACAGGCCTGCCACACGCTCCGCCAGCCAGCCGCTCGTGTCCCGGACGACACGACGCGCGGACGCGCGCACCAACCCACGGAAGATCCCCGGCAAGAGCGCCCCAGCGCCGGCGAATCGGCGCAACTCCTGGAGATCGAGGCGCATCGGCACCAGCAGCGCACGGTCCGTCGCGAGCGCCGTATCGAGCAACTCGAGACCCTCCTCGGGCGACAGCGCGCCAACCCCGGCGCGCTCCAGTCGCGAGACCGAGGCCTCGTCGAGACCGCCCGCCATCCCACCCGCCTGCTCCCACAACCCCCACGCCAACGACTCCCCGGCAAGACCGTTGGCCCGGCGATGCGCTGCCAGCCCATCGAGGAACGCGTTAGCCGCCGCATAGCTCCCCTGGCCGGGGTTGCCGAGCGTGCCCGCCGCCGAGGAGAACAGCACAAACCCGGTGAGATCGAGGTGCTCGGTCAGCTCGTGCAGGTGCCACGCCCCATCGACCTTCGGCGCCAGCACCCGCTCGACCCGGCCCTCGGTCAAAGACTCGATCACACCGTCGTCGAGCACCCCCGCCGCGTGCACCACCAGCTTCAACGGGTACTCCTCCGGCACGCTCTCCAGGAGCGCACGCACATCCTCACGATCGCTCACATCGCACGCCGCGAGCCGCACCCCGGCGCCCATCCCCTCGAGCTCGGCCGCGAGCTCCACCGCGCCCGGCGCCTCCCCACCACGCCGGCCGGCCAGCACGACGCTGCGCACGCCGTGCTCGCGCACGAGATGCCGCGCCACGAGCGCACCGAGGTCACCCATGCCGCCGGTGATCAACGCCGTGCCACCAGGGTCGATCCCCGCGGGCACATTCAGCACGATCTTGCCCGTATGGCGCGCCTGGCTCAAGAACCGGAAAGCCTCCGGCGCGCGACGCACATCCCACGTGGTGAGCGGCAACGGCCGTAACGCACCGCGCTCGAACAGCCCCACCAGCTCCTCCAGCATCTCCCGGATCCGATCCGGGCCCGCCTCCATCAAATCGAACGCGCGGTACGCCACACCCGGATGGCGCGCCGCGACCTCCTCCGCGTCCCTGATGTCGGTCTTGCCCATCTCGACGAAGCGCCCACCCCCCGGCAACAGCTCAAGCGAAGCGTCCACAAACTCCCTCGCCAGGCAATCGAGGACGACGTCCACGCCCCCGCCACCGGTCGCCTCCAAGAACCTCTCCCTGAACTCCAGCGTCCGCGAGGACGCGATATGCGCCCCGTCCAAACCCTGCGCTTCGAGCGTCCCCCACTTGGGCGGGCTGGCAGTCCCGAACACCTCGACACCCCAATGCCGCGCCAGCTGCACGGCCGCCATCCCCACCCCGCCGGTCGCCGCATGCACCAGCAGCCGCTCGCCCGGCTGCACACCGGCCAAATCCCGCAACCCGTAGAAGGCCGTCAGGAACGCGATCGGAACCGTCGCGGCCTGCGCGAACGACCACCCCTCCGGGACACGCACGAGCAACCGCCGGTCGGCCACCCCCACCGGGCCGAACCCGCTGCTGACCAACCCCATCACCCGATCGCCCCGCGCGAGATCCTCGACCCCCGGGCCGACCTCGACCACCTCACCGGCGACCTCGCCACCAACCTGCGCGGCGCCGGGATACAGCTTCAACGCGATCAGCACGTCACGGAAGTTCAACCCGGCGCAGCGCACGGCGACCCGGACCTCACCCGCATCCAGCGCCCGCTGCGCCTCGGGATGGGCGACCAGCGCCATATCGTCCAAGGTGCCGCCGCCGACCTCCAGGCGCCACGCCGATGACCCGGGCGGCGCCGTCAACGCGCCATCCGCCCCCGCGCGCGCCAGCCGCGGCGCGAGCACCTCACCCTCCCGCACGGCGAGCTGTTGCTCATCCCCGGCGAGCGCCGTATCGAGGGCGGCCCACGAAGCCTCCTCGCCGTCCACGTCGATCAGCACGAACCGCCCCGGGCTCTCCGACTGCGCCGAGCGCACCAGCCCCCACACCGCCGCGC
>CAYNGQ010000526.1:0-5169 GCA_964396735.1 uncultured Solirubrobacteraceae bacterium
GATCCGCTCGGTGACGATCACGATCGTCTTGATGCCGGCGTGCAGCGCCTCGAAGACGGCGTCGCGTGTGCCCGCGGGCGGGACGGTGACGACCGAGCCGTCGGGCGCGACGCCACCGTTGTGCTCGACCACCTGCTCGACGGTGTCGAACACCGGCACGCCGTGCACCTCGCGGCCCTTGCGCCCGGGCGTCACGCCGCCGACGATCTTCGAGCCGTAATCCAGGCACTCGCGCGTGAGGTTGACCGCCTCGCGCCCGGTGATGCCCTGAATGATGAACGTCGTGTCCTGGTCGATGAGGATGCTCATGGCAGCAAGGGAAGTGGGGAGGGGGGATCGTCCGCGCGCCGGGTTGGGGTAACAGGCGTTTGGGGGCGGGGCATCCTACCCCGCCACGGACGCGTCCTCATGCGGCCGCCCCTTGGATCTTCGCGACCGCCCGACCGGCGGCCTCCCACAGCGAGACCGAGCGGTCGCAGTACTCGATCCCGTACTTGTCGAGGATTTTGAAGCCCTCCTCCTCCCAGGCGCCGGGGATGCGGAAGATCGCGATCGTCTCGCCGGGGTCTCGGCCGAGCTCCAGGCAGGCCTTGATCACGCCGCGCGCGACGATGTCCACGCGCGTGTTGGAGACGATCGACATCATCACGGCGATCTTCTCCACGCCGTCTTTCTGGAGGACCTCCTTGGCCAGGCCGCAGGCCTTGGCGACGGAGGGGTTGCCTCCTATCTCGGAGTAGTTGGCGGGCCTGCCGCCCTGCTGGCGCACGGCGTCGGTGAGCGTGAGCGAGCCGCCCCCCGCGCCGATCACGAGGCCGATGTTGCCGTTGAAGCCTGTGTCCTTGCCCTGGATGACGCCACGATGGTCGGCGGCGTCGATCGCCTTGACGGCCTCTTCGAAGGCAGTCGGCGTGTGGTCCTCGCGGGTGCCCTCCTCCACGCGGATGCCCAGCGCCTGCAGCAGGCCCTTCTGACGCGGCATACCCTCGTTCTCCATCTCCATGTGCGCATCGAGCGCGACGAACGAGCCATCCTTCAGTTGCGCCAGCGGGTTGATCTCGGCGAGCGTCATGTCGTTGTCGAGGAACAGCTGGGCCAGGCGGGCGAGCACCGGGGTGGCGCGCTGCAGGGCCCTGCCGGTGACGCCGGCCGCGGCGATCACCTGCTTGGCCTGGAAGTCGGAGAATGGCGCGATCGTGGAGAAGTGGCCGCGGCCCACGTGATCGGGGTGCTCCTCGGCGACCTGCTCGATGTCGATGCCGCCCATGTCGCTGAACAGCATCAGCGGCCGCTTGGCGGTGCCGTCCCACACGACCCCCGCGTAGTACTCCTGCTCGACCTCCGCCTTGGGATCGACCAGCACGCCGCGCGGGGTGTGCCCGTTGATCTCCAGCGCCAGGATGTCGCGCGCGTGAGCTTCGGCCTCGGCGGGCGTGTCGGCAAACTGGACGCCGCCTGCCTTCATCCGCCCCCCGGTGAGCACCTGCGACTTGATCACCGTCGGCCCCCCGATCCGCTCAGCGATCTGGCGCGCCTGCTCAGCATCGGTCGTGAAGCCGTAGTCGGTGATGGGGATGCCGGCGCGCTTGACGATCTCGCGCGCCTCGAACTCGAAGAACCTCATCGCGGTTTTGGCTGGGCCGGGAGCATGACGGGCGCGAACCCTACCGAACCGACGCGAGACGTGGTCCCGAGCGCTGCGCCAAGCTATCCCGCGGGGATGACCGGCACGTCGTATGGGGTGAAATATGGGTCGGCGGTCACGATTGTCAACCCTTCGCCGCGGGCCTGCGAGATCAAGAGCCGATCGAAGGGGTCGCGGTGGTGGAGCGGCAGATCGGCGACCGCCAGACCTTGGTCGGGCGTCAAGCCGAGAGTTCGTATTCCCCCCTCGACGAGCAGGTCAGCGTAGATCTCCCGTCGATCGGCCAGCTTGCCGACGGCGATCTTGATCCCGATCTCCGCAAGCGAAACGACGCTGAAAAGAAGCTCGGTGGCCGCGTCGATGGCCTCCGTTGCGGCGGCGGAGAGCTTGCGGTCATCGAACTGCCACAGAAGGACATGGGTGTCGAGTAGGAGCCTCACACGAGGTCGTCGTCGAGCATTTCGTCGATTTCATCATCGCTGAATTCGAAGTCATCGGACAGGAAGACCTGTCCCGCGAGGGCTCCTTTGAGCGCCGCGAACCGAGCTCCCGGCGTGAGTGGCTTGACTCGCACCAGCCGTACAACAGGTACCCCATTGCGCGCGATCTCGACGTCCTCGCCTGCTTCCACCCGTGCCAGCAGGCGCGAAAGGTCCGTCTTTGCCTGGCCGACATTCACTCGCATGGCCCGGATTGTAGCACGCTTGGCTAAGTATGACCAAGGGCAAGTCGGTGAACCCCCGGCGGGAGTCAGCGCAGACAAGGCGCTGCTATGGTTTGGGTGTCGTTGACTTCGATTCATGGTGGCGGGGCATGATGAACACTGCAGGCGACTTCCAGGAATTTGAAATAGCGCTGCGGACGCTGGCGGACCAGACGGCTGCCGACGATGTATTCGCACGGGAGGTGTACGCGTCCCTCTGCAACATGCAATGGCAGCGAGATGGCATGGAGGAGCCAGTGTCGTTGAGCTGGCGTGCTGCCGGTGGGGTCGTCGCGGATCTCGTTGGTCGAGGTGAGTGCTATCTGGACTACTACTGCTCCGGAAATGAGGGCGTGGTCTCCGAGCGCGTACGCGAGGCGCTTGGGGAGCTGGGTTGGACCCCGGTGCCGTGGCCGGTTCGGGACGCCGACTCAGCAGTCGGCGAGGGCTCGCAGCACACCGCATAGCTCGGGGGCACGGATACCAAGCTCGCCAGCGTGCTCAGTGAGCGTTGAGCGCCGGATGCGCTGAATGCAAATGGTCTACCCGACCAGCGTTAACGACGGGCGTTGCGCCGCGGAAGTAGTCCCGCCAGCGTCGCTGGCGCTGAGCGCCAGCCGGTAGCTGCCCGGCGCGAGCTTGGCGCCACCGTCGAGCACTCCGTCGAAGCCGACGCGGTTGGCGCCTGCTGGGGCGGCAATGCTCACGCTGCCGTGCACCGTGGTGTAGCGCGTGCAATGGCGATCGTGGCGGCGCTTGGGGGAGGGCGCCAGGCAGCGCCCCGCGCTCGAGGTGCCTGGCTGGGCGCGCTGGAAGGTAAGCGTGACGGCCGCCGCCTGGGAGAGCGTGAAGGAGATCGTGGTGCCAACCGGGATGCGCTTGTGGGCGTGCTTTGCGAGCGTGGCGGCGTGGGTGCCGCGATGGAAGCGCGTTGGGCTCAGCTTGAGCGCGCTCACGACTGGACCCGCGTCGCTGCCGGAGGCGGGCGTACCGCCTGCTGACGTTGCACTGGCGGAGAGGGTGGTAAAGGCCACGGGGCTGCCGTCGCCAGTGCCCTGGATGCTTGTGGCGATGAGCGTGGCGGTGTAGGTGGTGCTGGGGGCGAGTCCAGTGGCGGTCGCGGAGACGGGGAGGGGGGTGATGCCCGCGCCGAGCTGCTGCGCGCAGGGGAACAGCGCCACATCCGCCGGGGCGGGGGAGAGCTCGAAGGCGCAGCTGGTGATCTGCCAGGCGCTCGGGTTGACGGTGCCCCCGAGTGTCGCGGTTGTGGCGGTGACGGCGCTCGGGGAAGCCGTGATGGCGGCCGGTGGGGAGGGAGTCCAAGTGAACGTGACTGAGGGCTGCGCGCCTTGGGGGGTGGCCAGCAGCGAGGAGGCAGAGACGCCCGCGGCTCCGGGGACGACGCCGGAGGAGCCGCCCCCGCCGCCGCCTCCTCCTCCATTCGCCAGCATCTGGTTGGGCGCACTGCCGACGAGCGAGAAGCCGCCGCCGGCACCGCCGCCGCCACCGAATATGCCGCCTCCGCCCCCGCCACCATCCAGTTCACCGCCGGCCCCACCGTTGCCTGCTTCGCCTTTCGTGGCACAGCCCATGCTCGCGGTGGGTTCGCAGGAGCCAGATGCGCCGGCTGCTCCACCGGCTGTCGCGGTGGCTCGCGATCCTCCGCCGCCGCCGGCGTCTGAGTTGGCGTCGCCTGCTCCGGTGCCGCCAGAGTGGTCCGCGCTGCCGCCGTCGCCACCGGCCGTGGTGGAGGGGTCCAGGCCGTTGCCGCCGCCACCGCCTCCACCACCCGCAACGAGTAGTCGTGAAGAAAGCGGTGAATGCCCGCCACATTCCTCGCTTGTCGCCGCGCTTGGGCATCTCTGTACGTCTGAGGCTCCGCCGCCGCCTCCACCGGCCGGCGCGGAACCGAACAAGAACGTGCGGGTCCCCCCATCTCCGCCGCCGCCGTAGCCGCCCTGGTTTTCTTGGCCTTCCGCGGACTCGCCGTTGCCGGCCACCTCGGCATACAGGACTTCCCCTGGGCTCACGGTCAAAGTCGCCGTCGCCGTCGCGGGTATTCCTCCGGGAATACCCCCGTTGCCGTTGCCGCCGTAGCCGCCGATCAATTCGACCCGCACACTGCCCACGCCAGGTGGAACGACGAACTGCTGCTCGCCGGGGGTGGTGAAGGATTGCGAGACTGGCGTCGCGGCTGTTGCCGCGCCTGGCAGGCCGAGTGCGATGGCGCCGACTGCCGCCGCGCATGTGCGAAGTCCACGCCTCATATCGATCTCATCGGCAGCCAGCGGCCATGCCGTGATCCGTGGCGCCCGCCGGACGCCCGGACGCCCCTACACCGCCCCGCCGGCTCGAACCCGGACGCCTCTACACCGCCGCCGGCTCGAACCCGTACGCCTCCGCCAGCTCGGGATCCTTGCGCGCGAGCATTTCGGCGAGCTTGACCATCACCTGGCACTGCTTCCACGTGGCGTCGTCCTGCATCTTGCCGTCGATCATGTGCACGCCGCGGCCGTCGGGGATCGCCTCGATCACCTTTTTGGCGAAGGCGACCTCGGCCGGTTCGGGGGAGAAGACCTTCTTGGCGATCCCGATCTGCACCGGGTGCAGCGACCAGGCGCCGACGCAGCCGAGCAGGAAGGCGGCGCGGAACTGGGTTTCGCAACCCTCGACGTCCTTGATGTCGCCGTAGGGGCCGTAGAAGGGCAGCGCGCCGACGGCGGTGCAGGCGTCGACCATGCGCGCGATCGAGTAGTGCCAAGGGTCCTGCTGGTAGCTCGGACGCTCGGCCTCGGGGTTGTCCGGGTCGGGATCGGCGATC
>CAYNGQ010000527.1:0-11605 GCA_964396735.1 uncultured Solirubrobacteraceae bacterium
TCGCGGGCGCGGCGGGGATCCCCGCGGTGATCTGCAACGGCGTGCGCCCGGGGGTGCTGCAGGGAGCGCTCGCGGGGGAGGCGCAGGGCACGCGTTTTCATCCCGGGCCGGCGCGCCACTCCTCGTTCAAGCTGTGGCTGCGCTACGCCAAGCCCGCGCACGGCACGCTCGTCGTCGACGCGGGGGCCGCGCGCGCGCTGCGCGAGCAGGGCACCTCGCTGTTGCCGGTCGGCGTGGTAGAGGTGCGGGGCGAGTTCGACGCCGGCGACGCGGTCGAGATCGCCGAGCCCGGCGGCACCGTGATCGCCAAGGGCCTCTGCAACTACTCCGCCCTGGAGCTGCGCCGCGCGCGCGGCCTGCAGTCCGAGGCGGTGCGCGAGATCCTGCCGCACGCCACAGACGAGGCCGTGCATCGGGATCAGCTCGTACTTGCATAGACCCGAGCTGCCGGTTTGTCGGCTGTTGCAGTCATTTTTATATAGACCCCCACAAGGGGGGTCGGGGATGGGTTCGCGCTGTTTGGTGCCGCGCGCAGTGTCACGATGCCGTAGTCAGTGTTCTCTTTTTGCGGCCCCTGCCAGGTCCGGCGAACAGCGGTTGTCGTACCCTGTGGGGCATGGCCACGACCACCACTTCGATCCCCGACCTCTGCGCCGCCGCGCGCCGTGCGGCCCGGCGGCTGGCGGCGGTGGACACGGCCGTCAAGGACGCCGCGCTGCACGCGATCGCCGACGCGCTGCTGGCACGTATGCCGGAGATCCTGGCCGCCAATGAGCTGGACATGGCCGTCGGGAGCGAGGGGGAGATCGGGGCGGCGCTGCTCGACCGCCTCGCGCTCGACCCCGCGCGGATCGCCGCGATCGCCGCCGGGGTACGCACGATCGCCGCGCTGCCCGACCCCGTCGGCGAGCTGATCGAGGGACGCCGGCTGCCCAACGGACTGGATGTGCGCAAGGTGCGCGTGCCGCTCGGCGTGGTCGCCGTCGTCTACGAGGCACGGCCCAACGTCACGATCGACGCCGCCGCGCTGTGCCTGAAGGCGGGCAACGCGATCGTGCTGCGCGGCTCCTCGATTGCTGCGCACTCCAACGCGGTGCTGGCCGTGATCGCCTCAGAGGCGGCCGTCGCTGCCGGGCTGCCGGAGGGGTGCGTCAGCCTCGTCGCGGGCGGCGGGCGCGAGGAGCTGGCGGAGCTGGCCACGCAGAACGACACGCTCGACCTGATCATCCCGCGCGGGGGGGAGGGGTTGAAGGCGGCGCTCAAAGAGGTCGCCACCGTGCCGGTGATCTACGCCGCCTCGGGTAACTGCCACGTGTATGTGGAGGAGTCCGCCGACGTCGATGAGGCTGTTGCGATCGTGCTCAACGCCAAGACGCAGCGCCCTGGGGTTTGCAACGCCGCCGAGACGCTGCTCGTGCACCGCGACGCCGCTCCCCGGTTCCTGCCGGCGATGCTGCTTGCGCTTGGCGACGCCGGTGTGCTGGTGCGGGGGGACGAGCGCGTCCTCGCGAGCGCGGAGGTGGGTCGCGAGATGCTTGCCGCGGAGCGCTCTGCGAGTGAGTTGACGGTCGCGGTCGAGCCCGCCACCGAGGAGGACTGGGCCACCGAGTACCTGGCGCTGACGCTCGCCGTCCGGGTGGTGGACTCGCTCGAGGAGGCGATCGAGCACATCGGGCGCCACGGGTCGGGCCACTCCGAGGCGATCCTCACCCGCGACACCGCCGCCGCGCGCGCCTTCCAGCGCGGGGTGGACGCCGCCTGTGTGTATGTCAACGCCTCCACCCGCTTCACCGACGGGGGCGAGTTCGGGATGGGCGCCGAGATCGGCAACTCCACGCAGAAGCTCCACGCGCGTGGGCCGATCGGGTTGCGCGAGCTGTGCACGTTCAAGTACCTCGTCGAGGGCGACGGGCACGTCCGCGCCTGAGACGAAGCCCGTGGCGAGCCCTCATGATGAGGTTGGGCGCGGCGCTGTGCCGGAGGGCGACACCCACCCCGCGGCTCCCGTCGGCGCCGGCGGGCCGTCGCGAAGGGGTCTCGGCATCCTCGGCGGCAGCTTCAACCCGCCCCACCGTGGGCATGTCGCGCTTGCGCGCCACGCCCTGCGCGAGCTGGACCTGAGGCGCGTGTTGCTGATGCCCGCCCGCGTCTCGCCCGGCAAGCCGGTTGAAGAGGACCCGAATCCCGCCCGCCCGGAGCACCGTCTGGAGATGTGCCGCCTGGCGGCCGCCGGCGTCGAGGGGGTCGAGGCGTGCGCGCTGGAGATCGAACGGGAGGCGCCGTCGTACACGGTGGATACTCTGAGGGCACTGCATGACGAGCATCCCGAGATTGCCCTCACCTTCATCCTTGGCGCCGACGTCGCTTCGACGCTGCCCACCTGGCACGAGGCCGCGGCACTGCCTGCGCTCGCGCACTTCGCGGTCGCGCTGCGGGTGGGCGGGCGTCCAATCGTCGAGCCTGACCACGTTGGCTTTCCGATCATCCGCCTGCACATGCCGATGATCGACGCCTCCTCATCGCTGGTGCGCGAGCGCGTGCGCCGCGGACTGCCGGTGGACGAGTTGGTCGGCCGGCCGGTGGCCGCTTACATCGCCGAGCACGGTCTCTACTGCGCTACGGATTCGACCGGCGCGGGTGGGACCGGGAGAATCGCGAGCAGCGATGTGGCGGCGACGCGCGCATCCGGGGGAGACGCATGAGCCCCACCGCGCAGGCCCTCACCTCGGTCGAGCTGGCGCAAGCGCTGGCGGGGTTTGCGTTGGAGAAGAAGGCGCACGACGTGCTCGAGCTCGACATGCGCGGGCTGGTCGGCTACACCGACTTCTTCCTGATCTGCTCCGGCAACACCGACCGCCAGGTGAAGGCGATCCACGACGCGATCCACGAGGGCGCCAAGCACGAGCTCGGCATCCTGCCCCGGCGGGTGGAAGGGGCGGGACGCGCGCAGTGGGTCCTGATGGACTACCTCGACGTGGTCGTTCACCTCTTCACGCCCACCACGCGCGAGTTCTACCGCCTTGAACAACTGTGGGGCGAGGCGCCGGCGCGCGCGGTCGAGGAGGCGCCGGCTGACGAGGTGCCGTAGGGCCGGGAGGCGCTGCGGTAGGGCCGCCCACCGCGGCTCGACCCCGGTGGCCGCCGATTCCCGGTTGCTTGTGCGTCAGGCCGCAATCGTTGTGCGTCAGGCCGCGATCGGCTCGGCCACTGACGGGCCAGCCACGCGGCGCTTGGCCGTCCGCTCGCGCACGATCACCTCGCATCCTCTGATGGGGCTGACGGTGATGTTGCGCCTGCGTGCCCGCTCGCCGCGGGCACCCACCGGCTGCAGCTCGCAGCGCTCCAGCACCGCGCGCAGCGCCAGCTTCATCTCCAGCAGCGCGAAGCTCGCGCCCAGGCAGCGGCGCCGGCCGCCGCCGAACGGGATCCACGTATAGGTGCCCGGTGCCTTCCCGCCCTCGCTCTCGATGAAGCGCTCGGGGCGGAACGCCCGCGGTTCGGGGTAGATCGCCGGGTCGTGATGCACCAGGTGGGCGAACGCCACGAGCGTCACCCCGGGCTGATAGGCGATGCCGCCGATCTCCACCGGCTGCTTCACCAGGCGTGGCTCGGCGTGGGGCAGCACCGGCCGGTGGCGCAGGATCTCCTGGATTGTCGCCGTCAGGTAGGCCTCATCGTCGGAGTCGCCATCCAGCTCGCCGTACAGGCGCTCCAGCACGGCCGGCTCGCGCGAGAGCCGCTCGAAGCCCCACGCCAGCTCGGAGGCCGTGGTCTCGTGGCCGGCGACCAGCGCTGTCATCAGCTCGTCGCGCAGCTCATCGGGGCTCATCGGCGAGCCGTCCTCGTGCTCGGCGGCCAGCAGCATCGCGAGCACGTCGTCGCCCGCTGCGCTCGCGCCGGCGCGCCGGCGCTCATCGATCAGTTCGAAGATCAGTTCGTCGGTGCGGGCGTGCAGGCGATCCTGGCGGGCGATCGGGCCGCGCAGCGTGAATGGGCGCGGCGGGCGCGGCAGCATCGAGAGCGGGTTCTCGGCGAATGCGAGGATCTCGGTGAGCAGCCCGCGCAGCTCATCCAGCTGTGCGCCCTGCTCGAGGCCGAACACCGCGCGCAAGATGATCTCGAGCGTCAGCCCCTGCAGCCGCCCGTGCAGCGCGATCCGCTCCTCGCGCGGCCACGATTCGACCTCGCGCTCGGCCAGCTCTTGCATCAGGCCCGTGAGGCGCTGCATCCGCTCGCCGTGGAAGGCGGGCAGCAGCAGCTTGCGCTGCTCCAGGTGGGGGCCCTCGTCGAGCAGGATCACCGAGTGGCGGCCCACCAGCGGTTCGAGGATCCGCGCACCCTCTCCCGGGTACAGGACATCCGGGGGCGCCTGGAAGACTTCCTTGATCTCCTCCGGATCCCACAGCGCCACGAACGGCGGCTGGGCGACGATGCGCAGCGTGAAGCGCCGGCCGTAGCGCGCGGCGCAGCGCTCCATGAAGGCGTTGGGTCGACTCCAGAAGCCGAGGGTCTGCAACGCTACGGGCATTCGGGGACCGGGGGGCAGCTGGCTCTTCATGGCACCGCTCCTTTGAGGCTAGAATCAGGGGGTACCAATGAGTATATCTACTAACGAGTATGTGTCAAGGGGTTTTTTCGTCCGCTACGTAGAGCGATACCGGGTCAGAACCCAGGCGGGCGTGCGGGCTGGAGTTTGGAGAGGCCGCCACGCTCTCTGCGCCTCGCGCGGGAGCGGATGCTGATGCCGCGCGGCAAGTTCGATCGTAGTGCACGCAAGGCGCAGACGCGCTCGTGTCTGCTGGAGGCCGCCGCGCGGGTCTACGCGCGCTTCGGCTTCGCCGGCGCCACGCTCGAAGAGGTCGCCTCCGATGCGGGCTTCACCAAGGGCGCCGTCTACGCGCACTTTGGCAGCAAGGAGAATCTGCTGCTCGCGCTGGTCGAGGAGCACCTCGCGGGGCAGGTTGCCGAGCAGCTGGAGCTGTTCGACCGCGACCGCGTCACCTGGGAGCGGCCGTTGGCGGGCAGCGAGCGCTGGATGGAGAGCCTGCAGCGCGAGCCCGACCGCTTTCGCCTGTTCGTCGAGCTGTGGGCTCAAGCCCAGCGCGACGAGCCGCTGCGGTCGCGCCTTGCCGCGGCGTTGCAACAGCTGCGCTTGACGTTTGCTGGCTTTGCCGCCACCAGCGCCGCCGACGCCGGCATGGAGCTGCCCGCGCGCGCCCATGAGCAGTTCGCCAATGTGATGCTCGCGCTCGGCCTCGGCCTCGGGATGCTCGAGCTCACCGACCCGGGCGCGGTGTCCCCCACGCTGCTCGGCTCCGCGATCTCGGTCTTGATCCGCGCGATGGAGGCCAGCCCCGAGGCGCGCGAGCTGGTTGTCGGCCTGGCCGCCACCGACCGAAGTCCGGCCAGTGAGGCGGTGCCGATGCCCGAGGTCGCCGCCGACGCCTGAGGCCGCCATTGACGTCCGAGGTTGCCGTCGCGCGTGAGGGCGTGGCCGAGTAGTCAGCCGCCGGAGCTCGTGGCCACGACCGCAGGGCGCTCGCCCGACGCGTCCTCCCCGAGCACCAGCGGTGCCAGCACGCGGTTGGCGAGCAGCCCGAGGCAGCCGAGGTTGGCGAAGCCCGGTCCCTGGCTGAGCGCCGCCAACCCCGGGATGTAGAGCCGCGGGCGCATTCCCTGCAGCTCCAATGCCCGTCCGATCGCGACCTCGGCTTCGGGTGGGCGATCCCACACCGGCCCCGCCTGGCGCTCGATCTCCGCGCGCAGCGCGGGGGAGAAGAGGCCGCGCAGCTGCTCCAGGAGGTCAAACCCGGTGCAGTTGATCAGGTAGTCGTGGCGCGCGCTCGTCAGACCCTCGGCGGAGGCGTAGTAGTCGACATACACCCCGTCGTCATCCCTGCTTTCGCTTCCGCCGGTGACCCCGCCCCTGCCATCGCGCGCGGTGTGCGAGCCGACATGCATCACGCGGCCGGTGACGAAGCGACAGCGGTCGTCGTAGGCGATGCTCGCCAGCGTCCCCGGGTCGAACACGCCGCGGTCGCAGTGCTTGACGAAGTCGCGGCGCGTCTGCACGTCGAGCGCGCTCCACGCGACCTCGTCGGGGTTGGAGAAGACGCGGTTCTCCAGGAAGCTCTCGCCGCGGCTGAGCGGCAGCATCGGCGTGTAGACGGTCATCCGCGCCGCCGGGCGGAAATCGCGCAGGAAGGCGACCGCGCTGAGCGCGCTCTCGCCGCCGCCGACGATCGCGATGTCGCTGCTGTGCTCGTGCGGGATGCGCGCCAGCTCGCCACGCCGGCTGTCGCAGTGGAAGATCCGCGCCGCGGCGTCGGGGTCGTGGGGCAGGGCGCGGTGGACGCCCGGACCGGTGAGCACCAGCGCGTCGCACTCGTACTGGCGGCGGCCCACCGGCTCGGAGCTCCTGGGGCCCGCATTGTCCGGTGCCGCTGCGCGCCCGGATGGCTCTGGCCGGCTCCCGTTGGTGTCGGCGCGGGCGGAGGGCTCCATCACCTCCACCGCCCAGCGCCCGCCCTGCTCGGGCAGCGCCACCTGCGTGACGCGCCCGCGCACGATCGTCACTCCCATGGTCGCCTGTGAGAGGACCCAGGTGAGGTAGCGACCGTAGTCGCGGTGCTGCACCGCCGGCGAGCCCGCGTTCACCCAGCGGGCGTACTCGCCTTTGCCGATCATGTACTGCTGCCAGGTGAACGACATCATCGCGCGGTCGAGCTCGGCGCCGAGGAGCTCGCCGAACGCTTTGGCGCTCTGGTAGGGGAAGCCGATGTCCTTGATCGGCGGGATCGCCAGCGGCTCCTCGCCGGATGTCATTCCGTTGCGCCCCAACCACGACGCCGCCAGTTCGGTGGCCTCGACGATCGTCAGCGAGTACGGCCCCGCGCCGATCGTGTTGAGCGCGTGGATCTTCGCCGCCAGCGCCGTGGCCTTGGCGCCGGCGCCGACGACCAGCAGATCGATCTTCCCGCTCACGCTTTCGGGCTCGCTCACGTCGAGGCTCATCGTGGCATCCATCCCGCGGCCCGCCTGCTCATCGTGGGATCCATCCCGCGGCCCGCCCCCATCGTGGGATCCATCTCGGGGTCCTGCCCGCTCACGCCGCGGCGAGCGTCGGTGCGTTGGCGCTGCCCGTCCGGCGGCGCGTGACGATCACGGGCGCTTGGTCGCCCGGGGCGAACGCGACCGAGCTGCGCGTGGCCCGCTGCGAGCCGCCGGCGGGGGCCGGCGCGAGCTCCACCTCTTCGAGCACCGTCTGCATCACCCGCTTCATCTCCAGCTGCGCAAACTGCGCTGCCACGCAGCGGCGCACACCGCTGCCGAACGGGATCCACGTGTAGTTCTCAGGCGCTTTGCCGAGGAAGCGCTCGGGGGTGAAGCTGAAGGGGCGAGGGTAGATGTCCTCGCGATGGTGCACGAGGTAGATGCACGGCGCCACGATCGTGCCGGCGGGGATCTCCTGGCCGCCGAGGCGCATCGGCGCCACCAGGCCGCGCATCACCAGCGGCACCGCCGGGGCGAGGCGCAGCGTCTCTTTCACCACGGCGTCGGTGTAGGACTCCTCGTGGCCGCCGAGCACCTCCTCGCGCAGCCGCGCGAGCTTCTCGGGGTGGCGCAGCAGGCGCTCGAAGGCCCACGACAGCGAGGTCGCGGTGGGGCCGTCGGAGAGCAGCGTGATCAGTTCGTCGCGCAGCTCCTGCTCGGTCATCGGCGCGCCGTTCTCGTCGTAGGCCTGCTCGAGCATCGAGAGGATCCCCTCCTCGCGCGGGTCGCCGGGCGCGGCGCGGCGGCGGCGCACCTCCGCCAGCAGCGCCGCTTCCACCGGCGCGATCGTCTCGCGGAAGCGCGCGTTGCGCGACAGCCAGCGTGAGCCGAAGGTGGCGAGCAGCGTCAGACGGGAGGACTCGTTGAGGAAATCGGTGAGGCGCTGGAGCAGCGCGCGCAGACGCTGCAGCTGCTCGCCCTCGGTGCTGCCGAAGGTCGCGCGCATCACCACCTCGTTGCTGATCGCCTGCATCCGCGGCCACAGCGCAAACGGCTGGCCCACCGGCCAGCGGGCGATCTCCGCGCGCGCCACCTCCACCATCATCTCCCCGTAGGCGCGCATCCGCTCGCCGTGGAAGGAGGGCAGCATGAAGCGCCGGTGGGTCATGTGCTCGGGCTCGTCCAGCAGCATCACCGAGCGCGGCCCCAGCAGCGGCCCGAGCAGCGGGTTGGCCTCGCCCGCGCCGGCGCGCACCAGCTCGGGGGCGATCGTCAGCACCCTGCCGACGTCCTCGGGGTCACTCAGAAACACCCACGGCCGTCCGCGGCGCACGCGCAGGGTGAAAATATCTCCGTAGCGCCTACGGCAGCTCGCCATGAACGGCAGCGGCCGCAGCGCCCAACCGAGCGCCTGCAGCTCGCTGGGCAGGCGCGGGCCGGGGGGCAGCGCTCCGTGGTTGTCACTGTTTTTATGCAGGCTTCGCGTGGCGCTCATGGGTCCTCATCGCAGTTATCTGTGAATGTCTCTTACTTCCAGCTGCTCGCCGATGTCTCTCACTTCACTATTTTTTGCTTTGCGCTGCTCGGTTCGGGGGCTCCAGGCGATCGTCACACTCTTTGCGCTGCCCAATCGATTGGTGATCGCGTCGCAGGTATGGTATCCAGTAAGCTCAACATAGCGGACTCGATCGAGATCGCGATCGAAGGAAATCTCTGGGGAAAACCCGCCGGGCGCCGCTGCCCGGACAGGGCACCAGTACCTTAATCGGTGAAAGGAGCGGCCTTAAACGCCGCTGATCCGGGTTCGAGCCCCGGCTGGTGCATGCAATGACGATCCACCTTCTCGCCTACGTATGACCATGCATGTAATGACGATCCACCTTCTCCCCCGCGTATGACCATGCGTGCAATGACGATCCAGCTTCCCATCCGCGTATGACCGGCAATCTCTTTGACTACTTCGAGGAGGCCACCGCCGACGGCGCGCCCGCGCGGTGGGCCGCCCGCGCGCCGCGACGCCCCCACGAGAATTTCGACATCAAGCTCACTCCGCGCCTGCCCGGTTGGCGGGATGATCGCGACTCGCTCGCGGTGCTCGCGCGGATCGAGCGCGAGCCGTGGGTCAAGCAGGTACGGCGCGAGGGCGACTGCGTGCAGCTGCGCCTCGACGACGGCTGGATAGAAACAATCGGGGCCAGTTTGGAGGCCGGCGCCTCCACCGGGGCGGCGCTCGCCGACCTCGCGCACGGAGAGCGCTTCTCGGTGCAGTTCTGGGACGCCAATGCGACCAAGGCGCTGCACATCGGGCACCTGCGCAACCTCGCGATCGGCAACGCCGTCGCCGCCGCGCTCACCCAGGCGGGCGGGCAGGTCGAGCGGCGCTCGCTGATCTCCGACGCCGGGCGCTCGATGGGCGAGGCGATGGCGGGCGTGATGAACAGCGGCCGCCACGCCCACTCCTGGCCGGACGGCGACGAGAAGAGCGATCACTTCGTCGGCGTCTGTTACGCCGACTACGTCGCCGCCAACGGGTCGTTCAGCGGCGCGGAGATCGAGTACCCCGAAGACTCGCTCACGCGCGAGCTGGCGCTGCGCGACGACGCCGCCGACGAGCTCCTGCGGCGCGTGATGAGCGGCGAACTGGAGGCGCTGCAGCTCTGGTACAAGACGCGCGCCTGGGTGATCGCCGGCCAGCGCAAGACGCTCGCGCGGTTGGGGGTGGCCTTCGACCGGGTGTTCTTCGAGTCCGACTTTCTCGCCGACGCCGCCCGGCTCACCGCCACCGGCCTGCGCGACGGGCGCCTGCGCCGGCGCGAGGACGGCGTCGTGATCTACGCAACCGGGCTGAAGGACTTCGAGGAGTTCCCGCTGGTGCGCGCCGACGGGGTGCCGACGCAGCACATGCGCTCGCTGGCCTACTGGATGGCGGCGCCCGAACTCGACGGCATGACCTCGATGCAGGTATGCGGCACCGAGTGGGTCTCGCACGTCACCTGCCGGCGCAAGCTGATGAGCGAGTTGCTGCCGGAGATGAATGGCGGCTTGGGCGGGGAGCGCGGAGCGGGTGAAGGCGCCGAGCCAAATGGTGGAAGTTGGCAGCACGCCAGCAGCGGGTCGGGCGGGCGTAGCGGACCGAACGAGGGGGGCGGGCCGGAGGGTCAGGTCCACATGCACCCCACGCTCGACATCTTCAACGGGATGGTGTCCCGCCAGAAGCGGGCGCTCGCCTCCAGCGAGGGGGCGCTGCTGATCGACGATCTGATCGAGGCGCTCGACAAGCAGATCGACGCCTCTCCCGCCGGTCGCGCGGTGCGCCACCGGCACACCTTTCCCGAACGTCTCGCCGCGGAGATCGCGCTCGGGTACTTCGTCTCCTACCCGGTTGCGCCGCCGATCGACTTCGAGCCCTCGCAGCTGCTCGACGACGGCGAGAGTCTCGGCTGGGACATCGTGCGCGCGCGTGCCCACCACAGCGGCGTTGCCACCAACGGCCGCCGGCCGGCCGAGGATCCCGACTACCGCTTCGCGGTTGTGCAGGCCGAGCTCTACCGGCGCTACCTGCGCCTCGCGGTGCAGCGCTACGACGTCGGCCCGCTGGCGCTCTACCTCAAGCATCTTTCGCGCTGGTACATGGAGCGCCCGCGCGGCGAACACGTCGAGCGGGTGGTGCAGACGCTGCTCGACCGCGGCGCGCGGGGGTTGGGGTTGGAGGCGGTGAGGTAACTGTGCTTGTGCTCGGGCTTGGCGGCGATGGTTGGCCTGTGGGGGGCGGTGCCGCGGGAGCGTGGGTGGGGGGCGGTGCTGCGGGGTTGGAGTTGGAGGCGGTCCCTCGATGGCTGCGGTTGGAGGCCGTTCGATGAGAAGCCTCGCGTCGTCGCCGGGTAGGAGGCCCGGCGTCCACGCGCCTGTTCTGTCACCCACCCACGCGGACGATCACACATGAGCACCCTGCTCGTCGACAACTACGACTCTTACACCTACAACGTCTTTCACCTGCTCGCCTCCGTCAGTGGTGAGGAGCCGATCGTGATTCACAACGACATGGTCTCCTGGCGGGCGCTCTCGCGCTGGGATTTCGATGCGATCGTGCTCTCGCCCGGCCCCGGCCATCCGGGGCGCTGGCATGACTTCGGGGTGTGCGCCGACATTTTGCGCTCCAGTGAGATCCCGGTGCTCGGCATCTGCCTCGGTCATCAGGGACTCGGGCGCGTGCTCAGCGGTCTGGTGGGGAGCGCGCCGTGCGCGATGCACGGCCGTCTCAGTCAGGTTCACCATCTCGGCAGCGGCCTGTTCGAGGGGCTCCCGCAGGATTTTTCGGTCGTCCGTTACCACTCGCTCGCGGTGACCGGGCCGATCGGCCCCGAGGGCCGCGTTACGGCATGGACCGACGACGGCGTGGTGATGGGGATCGAGCACCGCCACCGGCCGCTGTGGGGAGTGCAGTTTCACCCCGAGTCCGTCGCCACCGAGTACGGGCGGGCGGTGGTCGAGAACTTCTATTCGCTCGCTCGCGCCCACCGTCCCTCGCGCGCCTTTTCCACGATGCACACGCCCACCGCGCCCCGCGCCCGCTCGCGGCCCGTGCGCCGCCCGAGTGTGAGTGGTGGGGCGC
>CAYNGQ010000528.1:0-4496 GCA_964396735.1 uncultured Solirubrobacteraceae bacterium
CGCCTGGGGACCACAAGCCGATCCATCGCTTCCGAGCGGAGCGCCAAGCGGCAGGGAGCCGGTATCGAGCCGATGATCGGCCTCGTCTACCTAGCGTGGGCGCCACTCGGCCCCGCGCCGCTTCGCGAGTTCCTGCGCTCCTACCACGATCACCCCGCGGGTGTCGAGCACCAGCTGATCGTTGTCCTGAACGGGGCAGATCGGAGCGAGCCGGGCAACGCGGATAGCGACTCCGGGGGCGAGGCGTTGAGCACCGCGCTGTTGGCAGAGCTGGGCAAAATTGAGCACCGCCTGATCGAGCTGGAGCGCCCCGTGCTCGACCTTCCCGCCTACGGGTTGGCTGCCCGCCACCTGGAGCACGAGCGTGTGTGCTTCCTGAACTCCTACAGCACGATCCTGGCCGACGGCTGGTTGGGGCAGCTCTCTCACGCTTTGGACGATGCGAACGTCGGGGTCGCCGGCGCGACCGGCAGCTGGGAGAGCCAGGCCGAGTGGGTTCGCGGCAAGCCCGTGTACTGGCCGTATCAGCTCGCGATGCTCCCGCGTGCGCGACGGGACTATCCGCGCTTTCCCAACCCCCACCTACGCACCACGGCATTCATGCTCGATCGTATGCTGCTGCTCGAAGCGGGCTTTGAGCAGGCCGCGGACAAGCGCGACACGTACCTGCTGGAGAGCGGCCCCCACAGCTTCACGCGCCAGATCCTCCAACGCGGCCTGCGCCCCATCGTGGTCGGCCGTGACGATCGTGCCTACGACATCGATGAGTGGCCTGCAAGCGCGACCTACCGTGCAGAAGGCCAGCGTAACCTGCTCGTCGCCGACAACCGCACGCGCGACTGGGAGCGGGCCTCTCCACGGCTGCGCCGACGGCTCTCGCGCGATGCGTGGGGATCGCGGGCGAGCCGGGGAGGTCCGCGGACCTCTCTTGCCGCCGATAAGAGCCGGTGGCCGCAAGCCACGTCCACCCCATGGAATGATTGATCTTCGTGAGTACACCTCCCAGCCCGCCCAGTCCGTTCGGGCGCCTCGGCGCATTGCTCGGCGGCTACGCGTCAAATATCAAAGCGTTTCCCCAGAATCCCCGGATTCGCGATTGCCGCCCGGAGCTCGCGAAGCGGTATCTGCACGGCAGCGGCTTGGAGATCGGCGCGCTGCACAGTCCGCTGCCGCTGCCCCCCGACGCGACTGTGCGCTACCTCGACCGGATGGACTGCGCGGGGCTGCGCAGTCACTACCCCGAGCTTGCCGCCGAGCCCCTCGTCGAGGTGGACATCGTCGACGATGGCGAGACTCTCTCGAGTCAGCCGGACTCCTCGGTGGACTTCGTCATCGCCAATCACTTCATCGAGCACACCCAGGACCCGCTTGGAACGCTCGCCAACCATCTGCGCGTGCTCCGTCCCGGGGGAGTTCACTACCTCGCGGTTCCCGACCGCCGCCGCACCTTTGATGCGGACCGCTCGCCTACGCCCCTGGAGCACATCGTCCGCGATCACCGCGAGGGCCCCGGCTGGTCACGACCGATACACCAGGAGGAATGGGCACGCCTCGTGGACAAAGCTCCAGCCGCCGAAGTTGCGGCACGCATCCAGGAGCTCGAGCAGAGCGACTACTCGATCCACTTCCACGTCTGGGCGCCGCGGGAGTTCAGGGCTCTATTGAAGTATGCCCGCGACGAGTTGCAACTTCCATTCGCGATCGAGACGTTACGACCCAACGGCTGGGAGTTCATTGCCATCCTCAGGCGTATCTAGCTGCTGCACATCGACATCGCGTCGTCGCGGGGCACGGAGGCCCCGCGCCCAGGCGCGAGGGAGCCAGGCGGCTCACGTGGATGATCACCCGGCACCACCCCTGAATCTCCAAGCGGCCCGCGCAGCTTCACCCGCCAGGCCTCTCCACGGCTGCGCCGGCAGCTCGCACACGACGCGTGGAGTGTTACCCGCCAGAGCTCAAAGCCGCCGCCACGTCGTGGTTATACACGTAGACGTGAACGTTGCCGAAGATCGCCTGCGCAACAGGCGCGCCGAAGGCGGTGGGGACGGGGATGTTGCTGGTGGTGGTGGGGTCGGTGAGCAGGAACGTGGCGTGGGCGCCGCTCGGTGCATACCAGCTTGAGATCTGGTTGAGCGGCATCGGGCAGACGCCGAGCGGCGTGGCGCACCCGGTGAGCGGGTAGGCGTGGATGCGCAGGTTGGTGCCCCATGTGATGTCGGCCGCGTCCCAGTAGGGGGCGTACCCGCGCGCGGCGCGGTGCGCGAGGAGGTAGCGCTCGATTTCACCTACGGTGCGGCCGTTCGGGAAAGGATAGGCGCCCGATGCCCCGGTGATTTCGCTTACGTCGAAGTACAGGCCGAGCGCGAGGAATAGGGAGATCGCGAGCGCCACGGCGGTATGTGCGGCGCGGCGCTCGAGCGGGGCGAGCACCGGCAGCAGCGCGGCGAGCGCGACGAAGTCGGCGGCGATGTAGCGCGCCGAGATGAGGTTGATGGGGCTGCTCGACAGCAGGAAGCCTCCCGTGAGGCAGATCAACACGAGCGCCCAGAAGAAGATGTAGCCGACGCCCGCCGCCGTTTGCGGGGACTCCTCCTCGCCGGGGTGGGCGAGCAGCGCGGGCGCCCGGCGCCACAGCCAGCGCACCACCGCAAACAGCGCCGCGAAGCCGAGCACGGCCGCCGCGAACATCAGGAAGCTCGTGGCGCCCACGGGGGCGCCAAAGAAGTTGCCGCCGACCAGGTAGGCGAACGCGTTGACGAAGATTTCGAGGTTCGCGATGAGGTGTTCGGGCGCGACGAACGACACCGTGTACCCCGTCGGAGTGACATGGTCGTTGTGCATCGCCGTCGTGGCCAGGGCCCCGCCGAGCACCGCGATCGCGCACACCGCGAGCGCAAACAGCGCTGCGCGGCGCTCTCGCGCTTGCCTCGTCCACGCCCACAGCAGGATGCCGGCGAGCAGAAGCGGGGCGATTCCGGCGATGAACATCGTCTTGTCCGAGGCCACCCCGACCGCGGTGATCGCGCCGACAATCACCGCGAGCGCCCCCACGGCCCAGTTGCTCAGCCGTGCACGGAGCACCAGCACGAGCGCCGCGAGCAGCACGCAATCGTGGATCACGAGCGGGCCGTGGAAGTCCATCGTGAAGAGGGTCTTGCGCAGCGACACCGTCGTGCCCGCCAGCAGTGCAGCCACCAGCAACGCCCGCGTTCGCCCGAAGCACACCCAGGCGCAGAGGACCACCAGGCCGTAGCCGAGGGCGGTGAACGCAACCGGGGCGGCCTCCCAGATCTCCCGGTAGCCGGGTAGACCATGGGTCAACCGCATAAACCACAGCGACTCGTACCAGGGGAATTGGCCGAGCAGCACCGTACGCGAGCCCGGCGCGTGCCCAATCAACGCGGCAATCACAGGCGCGGAGGCGACGTCGCCGTCGGTATACAGCACTCCGATGATGTGCGGCATCCGCACCAGCACCACCAGCGCGCCGAGTCCGCCGATCGCGACCGGCAGCCATGGCGAGAGCCAGTGGAGCAGGTCCCGCCGCTGTCCGTCGCCGACGTCCGGGCTGGTGCGCGACGGGCGCTCGCTCACAAGGCCGCTGCTCATGAGTTACCCGGCGTCATCGTATTCACGGACGATGACGATAGTCCGCGAGGTGGTCGGATCCAAAACGATGGGCTCCCGCCCCGCTCACGAATCCCGTAACGCCCCCCGCCGCAGCGCGAGCGACTCGCGCAGCGAGATCGAGTGGTCGATCGCCTCCTCGGGGGGCCACGGGTGCCGGGCGCGGCCCTGGGCTGCCCGCCAGCCCTCCAGGCGGCCGCGCAGCGCCTCCAGGTCGCGGCAGAGGACGGCGTCGCCCGCCACCACCAGCGCCTCGGTGAGCAGCGCACGCGGGGCGGCGCGGCGGCGCAGCACGCCGTAGCGGCGCAGCAGGTAGCCGCGGCTGAAGCCCGCTAAGCGGCGTTGCGTGGGGGAGCGGTGGCCGTAGGTGACCGAGCCGAGGTGCACGCCGACCGCGTCGGGGGCCTGGGCGGTTGACCAGCCGGCGCTGCGCAGGCGCAACGCGAGGTCGAGGATCTCCATGTAGGCGCTGATCGTCTCGTCGAAGCCCCCCACCTGCTCCCACGCGGCGCGCCGGTAGGCGCCGGCGGTGCCCTCCGGGCCGGTCAGCGCCGGGCCGGCGGCGCCGATCCCGGCGGGCTGGCGGCCCTGCATGCGGGCGAAGCCGGCGAGCGTCACGTCGGCGCTCACCCCGAAGCTGTCGATCGCTCCCCGCTCGCCCGGGGCCAGCATCAACGCCGCCACCGAGCCGACGCGCTCGTCGTGCTGCATCGGCGCCACCAGCTGCTCTAAGCAGTCGGGGCGCGGTTGCACGTCGTTGTTGAGCAGCACCACATACTCCCCTGCGCCGGCGCGCACACCGTGGTTGACCGCCCTGGTGTAGCCGCCGTTTGACTCCAGCTGCAGCATCCTGACAGCCGGCCACTCCC
>CAYNGQ010000529.1:0-2637 GCA_964396735.1 uncultured Solirubrobacteraceae bacterium
CCATTCGGCTAGCACGCGGTCGCGGTCGATCGCAAGGCCCCACAACCCCTCGCGCAGCTGCGTCTCGATGCCGTGGGGGGGTGGTTCCGGATTCCCTAGCATCGCGGACAGCCGGCCCATCCCGGCTTCGCCACCCGCTTCGCCGCCGGTCACCTCGACCACGATTGTGCGCAGCCCGCGCCGTGCGCCGAGCAGGCCGAGCGCGGCCGACACGGTCGTCTTGCCAACGCCCCCCTTGCCGCTCACCACGATCAGCCTGCGCTCCAGCACCGATGCCACGCTCCCACCATAAATGACGCCAGGGTGGGGAACGGGCGACGACGGACGACTGAACCAACCCATGCGACGCCTACAATCCCGTGGGTGAGCGCCCCTGCAGACATACGGACGACCGACGGCTCCGCCGCTGGCACGCAGGCCACCGAGCCGATCAACGCCCAGCTTGTGTACGACGAGCGCGGGCTGCTGCCCTGCGTGGTGCAGGATTGGAGCAGCGGCGAGGTGCTGATGCTTGCCTACATGAACGAGGAGGCGCTGCGGCGCACGCACGCCACGGGGGAGCTTCACCTGTGGAGCCGCTCGCGCGATGAGCTGTGGCACAAGGGGGCGACCAGCGGTAACACCCAGGTGGTGCGCGCGCTAAGGGTCGACTGCGACGGCGATACGCTGCTCGCGCTGGTCGAGCCTGCCGGACCGGCCTGCCACACGGGGGAGCGCACCTGCTTTCACCGTGGGGCGCTCGACCCGCCGGCGCCGCACGAGACGCTGCCCGCGCTCGAGCGCACGCTCGCCGCGCGTGCCCGTGAGCGGCCTGATGGCTCCTACACGGTCGCGCTGCTGGACGATCCACCGCGGATCGGCGAGAAGGTGATGGAGGAGGCCGAGGAGGTCGCACGCGCCGCGCGCGAGGAGTCAGACGAGCGCGTCGACGAAGAGGCCGCCGACGTGCTCTACCACCTGCTCGTGCTGCTGCACAGCCGCGATCGCGCTCTCGCCGACGCCGAGCGGGTGCTCGATGCCCGCCGCCGCTGAACCGCTGAGTGCAGCCGCCGGGCACCCCCGCCCGGTGGGGGAGCTGGCGATCGAGCCGACGCTGGAGCAGGTGCGCGCGCTCGTGTTGCCGGCCACCGGCGATGGTGTGATGCAGGGGTTCGCGGCATCTAGCGCCGGCGGCGGTGTGGTGCAGGGGCCCGCGGCGTCTGGCACAGGCGACGGTCCGGCGTGCGATCTGATCCCCCTACGCCACAGCTTCATCGCCGACTGCGAGACCCCGGTGTCGGCCTTCCTGAAGCTGCGCGCGCTGGCGCCCTCCGAGCCGGCTTTCCTGCTGGAGTCCGCCGATCAGGGCCAGCGCGTGGGGCGCTGGTCGTTCATCGGCGTGCGCCCACGTTCGGTGCTGCGCTGGTCGCTGGGCGATCCCGGTGACCCCTACGCGCTCGCGGCCGAGCTCGTTGCCGGCTTCCGCCAGATGCCGCCCGCCGGTTTCGGTGCGAGTGGCGTGGCGGTGGGGGGGCGGGCGGACGAGGCGGGGCTGGGTGGGATTCCATTTCTAGGTGGCGCTGTGGGCTTCTTCGGCTACGACCTGGTGCGCACCGTCGAGCCGCTGGGCGAGGGTGGGCCAGACCCGCTGGGGCTGCCGGACATGGCGCTGATGCTCTCCGACGTGCTCGTGATCTTCGACCACCTCAAGCACAGCGTCACGATCCTCGTGAATGTGGAGGTGGATGCCGGCATGGAGTCCACGGACGTCGTAATCGAGCGTCGTTACGCGGAGGCCGCACAAACAATCGCCGAGCTGCGCCAGGCGCTCGACGGCCCCGTGCCACACGCCGAGCGGGTGGGTGGGTTCCAATCCCCGCGGGAGACGCCGCGCTTTGAGTCCAACATGCCGCGTGCCCAGTTCGAGGGAATGGTCGAGCGGATCGTGCGCTACATCCACGCCGGCGACGCCTTCCAGGTCGTGCCCTCCCAGCGCTGGTCGGCACAGGTGCCGGTCGAGGCATTCTCTATCTACCGGGGCCTGCGCGCGGTCAACCCGTCGCCATACATGTACTACCTGGATTTCGGCGACTTCCAGGTGGCCGGCGCCAGCCCTGAGCCACTGCTGACGGTCACCGCTCGCCATGTCTCGACGCGGCCGATCGCCGGCACCCGCCCGCGGGGCGACTCTCCCGAGGAGGATCGCCGCATCGCCGCGGAGCTGCTGGCGGATGAGAAGGAGCGCTCCGAGCACGTGATGCTGGTCGATCTCGGGCGCAACGACCTCGGCCGGGTGTGCGAGTACGGCAGCGTCACCGTCGACGAGCTGATGGAGATCGAGCTCTACAGCCACGTGATGCACATCGTCTCCGCCGTCTCGGGCACGCTCCGCGCGGACGTCGGCGCGATGGATGCGCTGCGCTCGGTGCTCCCCGCGGGGACCCTCTCGGGGGCGCCGAAGGTGCGCGCGATGCAGATCATCGACGAGCTCGAGCCGGCGCGGCGCGGTCCGTACTGCGGCGCGATCGGCTACTTCGGCGCGGGCGGCTTCGATCTCGCCATAGCGATCCGGATCGGCGTGATCGCCGCGCGCGAGCTCCACGTCCACGTCGGCGGCGGCATCGTCGCGGACTCGACCGGCCGCGACGAGCTCGCCGA
>CAYNGQ010000530.1:0-2825 GCA_964396735.1 uncultured Solirubrobacteraceae bacterium
CTCGGGGCGCAAAGTCTCGCTCGAGGACGTCTTCAAGCTCGCCCGCGAGGGCGCGGTGAAGGAGCTCGGCCTGGTGATCAAGGCCGACGTCGCCGGGTCGCTGGAGGCGATCGAGGACGAGATCGCCAAGCTCCCTCAGGAGGAGGTGAAGGTCAACATCATCCACCGTGGCGTGGGCGGCATCAACGAGTCCGACGTGATGCTCGCCGCCGCCTCCGAAGGGCTGGTCCTGGCCTTCAACGTGCGCCCCGTCGGCGACGCCCGCCAGATCGCAGAGCGCGAGGGCGTGGAGATCCGCTCCTACGCAGTGATCTACCGCGCGATCGAGGAGCTGCGCGCCGCGATGCAGGGGCTGCTGGAGCCCGAGGAGGTCGAGACCGTGCTCGGTCAGGCGGAGGTGCGCCAGCTGTTCCGCGCGTCGCGGATCGGCACGATCGCCGGCTCGCACGTCACCGAGGGCAAGGTCACGCGCGGCGCCCGGGTGCGCGTGGTGCGCGAGGGCACGGTGATCCAGGACACCACGATCTCAAGCCTGCGGCGCTTCAACGAGGACGCCCGCGAGGTCGCGGCCGGCTTCGAGTGCGGGATCGTGCTCGCCAACTTCCAGGACCTGCGCGAGGGCGACATTCTCGAGACCTACGAGACACGTCAAGTAGAGCGCGAGCTGTCCTAACACCACGCTTGCAAACGCGACGGGCTCGGAGAGTAGGATGACCAGTGGCCGCATGCGCCGCGTCGATGAGGCGATCAGGCAGGTGATCGGAGAGGTGGTGGCAGGCGAGTTGAAGGACCCACGAGTGGGATTCGTGACCGTGACCGATGTGAGGACCAGCGCTGATCTCAGCCATGCCCGCGTGTACGTGAGCGTGCTCGGCGACGAGCCCGACCGTGAGGCGACGCTCGCCGGACTGCGCAGCGCGCACGGCTATATGCAGCGGCGCGTAGCCTCCGAGTTGCGGCTGAAGCGCACGCCCACGCTCGACTTCATCTACGACGACACCACCGATCGCGCGATGCGCCTGGAGGCGCTGTTGGACGAGCCGGAGGCGGGCGGCGATGAGTGAGAACGGCGCCTCGTCGGCGGCCGGCTTGGCCAAGACCCGCGCGCTGGTGCTCGAACGGATCCGCGAGGACTCGAGCTTCGTGCTCGCCACGCACGAAAACATGGACGGCGACGCGATCGGTTCGCTGCTGGGGATGCAGGGACTGCTCACCGCGCTCGGCAAGGACTCGCTGATGTTCGTCCCCCCGGGGGAGCTGCCGCTGCCCTTGGAATACCGCTTCTTCGACCTCAGCGAGTCGATCCAGTCCCCGCCCGCTGATATCGCCCAGCGCACCGTGGTGCTGCTCGACTGCGGCAACATCGACCGCAACTCGGCCGACGCGCTACGCGAGGGGGCGCACCTGCTGAACATCGACCACCACCACGACAACACCCGTTTCGGCACGGTCGACCACGTGGTGGCGGATGCCTCGTGTACGGCGGAGATCATCTGGGATCTGATGCACGGGCTCGGCGTGAGCCCCGCGCCGGCCGTCGCGCAGGCTCTGTACGTGGGACTGGTGACCGACACGGGACGCTTCATGTACGAGAACACGGGGTCGCGCGCGCACCTGATGGCGGCCGAGCTGATCGAGGCGGGCGTCGACGTGCAGGCGATCTATCGCCGGCTGTACGAGGAGATGCCCTACCCGAAGCTGGCGCTGCTCGCGCTCGGGCTTGGGCAGGCGCGGCGCTTCGACGCGGGCGAGCTGGCGATCGCCGTGCTGAGCGCCGAGGACTTCCGCGGCGTGGAGGCCGAGGAGAGCTACTCGGAGGGGATCGTCGACCACCTGCGCGCGGTGCGGGGCACGAAGGTGGCCGCGCTCGTGCGCGAGCTGACCGCGCCCGAGCGCCGCGGCGATCGCAAGGTCTCGCTGCGCGCCGTCGACGACGACGTGGACGTCTCGGCGATCGCCCGTGCGCAGGGGGGCGGGGGGCATCGCCGCGCCGCCGGCTTCTCCACCACGCTCGAGCCCGAGGAGCTGATCGAGTTCCTGCGCCGCGAGATCGCCGCTCAGCTGCACCCCGCGCCGGCGCCGGCGTAGGCACGCAGGCGGCGGAGTAACGCTCGGGTGGTGCGCGATGATGCGCCGATGGACGGCGTCCTCTTGATCGACAAGCCGGCGGGGATCACCTCGCACGACGTGGTCGCCGCCGTGCGCCGCGCGCTGGGAGGCGTCAAGACCGGCCACGCCGGCACGCTCGACCCGTTCGCCACCGGTCTGCTGCTGGTGCTGGTCGGTCGCGCCACACGCATCCAACAGCAGCTGATGGGGCTGCCCAAGCGGTATGAGACACTCGCCCAGCTCGGCGCGGTGTCGAGTACCGGGGACCCTGAGGGGGAGATCACGCACACCGGCCGACTGCCGCCCGACCGATCGAAGATCGGCCAGCCACCGCTGCCCACGGGCGAGATACGCCAGCGGCCCCCGATCCACTCGGCGGTGAAGATCGAAGGCGAGCGTGCCTACAAGCGCGCGCGACGCGGGGAGCAGTTCGAGATGCCCGAGCGGATCGTCACCGTCCACCGCTTCGAGCAGTTGTGGCGAGTGGACGACCGGGCTGCCTTCCTGATCGAATGTTCCTCGGGCACATATGTGCGCTCCTTGATCGCCGATCTGCACGATGCCTACTGCATGGAGCTGCGGCGCACTGCGATTGGGCCGTTCAAAGTAGTGGACGCTGAGCCGCCGCCGAGACTTGGCCAGCCGTGGGAGCCGCCCGAACCACTCACGGTCGAGCGGGCGCTCGCGCTGCTCGACTAGGCTTCCGGACGGTGAAG
>CAYNGQ010000531.1:0-1527 GCA_964396735.1 uncultured Solirubrobacteraceae bacterium
CGTCATCCCCTTCACTTTGTCAGATACGAGATCCATCTCTGCGTGCCGGTCTCGACGTAATCCGTGAGCGCCTGACGGCCGTCATGAACCGCGCCGATGCGATCGTGCAGCAGGGCCATTCCGACATGCGCCACAGAGGCCTGATCCCAGGGGTCGCTCCACCAGGTCCGCGGCGCCCATTCAACGGCCCCGGTGACGACCGACGGGACCCCCTCGGCGATGCCGTCGGCAACGACGACGCAAAAGGTCTCGTCAAAGGACGGAGAGAGCAGAAGGTCCATCGCCGAGACCGTGCGGCGGAATTTCGCCCAAGCGTTCCATGGAACTTCGACAATCTTCGCGTTCGGCAAGTCGGCGAACATCTCGACTCTCGCCTCGGTGTGCTTGCCGACCGAATCCCAATGACCAGTGTTGACGTAGAGCTCGAGCTGAACGCCGAGGCGCCGTGCTATCGTCAGGGCCGCTTCTGCGGCGACGAGTTGATTCTTCCACGGCCGGCCGGCCCCGAACGAGCCGATCCGCAGCGGATCATAATTTTTCCGCGGGACAACCGGATTGCGGTAGCTCGCGATGTCGTAGAGGTTTGGAAGATAGAGACACGGATTGCCGAAGCTCGAGCTAACCCACTGGCAAAACCGCTTGTTGTTCCCGGCGACCTTGACGTTGTGGAGCGCGGTCTCGAGGTTCGCGACCTGGCGGATCGACTGGATCCCCTTGTCATCGATCGAGAGATAGGCGAGTCCAGAATGATTGAGTTGCACGAACTCGGTGTCGGGATGTTTACCCGCAAGCTCGGCATATTTGTGCGGCTGAATGAACCGAGGATTGTTGATGACGACGTGGGTGACCGGCCTGCTCGCGCTGCTCCACTTGTCCGCATCGAGCTTCGAAATCAGATCGTCGCCGTCTTTGACCTTCCATGCCTCGGCGTGGACTCCAGATCCCCTGAGCGTTCTGGCGTCAGCGTTGACGGTGACCGCCAGACCAGCATCGCTGCCGCCTGGAAGCGGCGCTCCCATGAGCTCCGAGACCAGGATCGCTCGAACCGAGGCGATGGTCGGGGCAACATGATGCGGGCGCCTCGGCACAGTTCCTTCGTTGTCTGGGTCCGGCGTTCTCATTGTCCTCCAACAACCTTTCGCAGTTCGTCGAGGTTCGGGATCAGCGACCAGATGGTTTTTGTCTCGTGGCTGCGACCAAGGTTGCTGCGGATCACGTCAACCGATGACGTCGGCAATTGAAGAAACGCCGCCAAGCGCTCTAGGACGCCCGAGGCGCGCTCGTCAAAGATTTCCTCATAGCTGACAGTGAGGGCATCAAGTCTAGGTCCGACGTCACGCCACCGCGATTCACAGATATCGTGGTACTGTTTTAGGAATTGCACATCGAGAGGCGGAAGCATCTGCCCACGGCGCCTGATCTCTGAAAACCGCTCCGCGCTCCATGAGTGATTCCCCCACACGCCTTCGCGCTCCGCAATACCTTTTGAGATCAGCCTCGCGATCTCATCGCGTCGGACAAGGTGGA
>CAYNGQ010000532.1:0-1947 GCA_964396735.1 uncultured Solirubrobacteraceae bacterium
CCCCGGTCTCCTACGCCTATCAGTGGGAAAGCTGCAACGAGACGGGTGGGGAATGCGCCGCTGTGGAAGGCGCGAGCGGCGGCGAATACCAGCTCACCGAAGGCGACATCGGCACGACGCTGCGCGTCACTGTCACCGCGACCAACCCGGGCGGGTCCACACAAGCGACCTCCCCGACGACCATGGTTGTGCGGGCGGAACCCCCGAGCGAGTTGCGGCCTCCCGCGGTCAGCGGTGTGCCCGACGAGCACGAGGTGCTGCAAGCGGAGCCGGGCGCGTGGACGGGCAGCGAAACGCAGGACAGCTACCAGTGGGAAAGCTGCAACGAACACGGCGGGGAATGCGCGCCTGTCGAAGGCGCGACCAGCCCCGAATACGACCTCGCCGAAGGCGACATCGGCACGACGTTGCGGGTCCGTATCGGCGTGCACAGCGCGCTGGACTCCCTCAGCGCGCTCTCGCCGGCCACTCCGGTGATCGGTCAGGCTGGCGCGCTCGCGGGCGAACAGCCTCCGATGATCACGGGCGCTCCGCAGGTCGGGCAGGCGCTCACCGCCGGCGCGGCGGCGTTGTCGGGCGGCATGGGCACGATCGGCTATACCGACCAGTGGCAGCGCTGCAACGAGACCGGGGCGGGCTGCCAGAACATCGAAGGCGCCACGCTCTCCGCCTACACCCCTATGTCTCTTGACACGGGGCACCGGCTGCGTGTGACGGTCACCGCCGGCGACGAACTGGGCCACCACGCAACCCTGACCTCGCAGGCGACCCAGCCGGTCGCCGCCGCCCAGGCGCCGGTGATCGAGCTGGCGTCGTCGGTCGCGGGGCCTGCGCTCGTCGGGCAGACCCTCACCGCCCGCCAGGGGTCCTTCTCAGGCGAAGGCGCCCTCTCCTACGCCTACCAGTGGCAGCGCTGCCCCACCGAAAGCGAATGCCAGCCGGTCGAAGGCGCCACGGATAGCGAATACACCCCAACCGAGGCAGACATCGGCGACGCCATACTCGTAAGCGTGAGCGCCGAAGACGAACACGGCAGCACGACGGCGGTGTCCGCGGCGACCCCCACGGTCGTCCCCGAACCGCTGCAGGAGCTCTCCTCGCCCTCGATCTCCGGGACGGTGCAGGTGGAAGGCATGCTGAGCGCCGACCCCGGGATCTGGAGCGCCACGGGGCGGGTGAGCTACGCCTACCAGTGGCAGCGCTGCAATCTCGCGGGCGCTGGGTGCACCGCGATCGAAGGCGCCACCGAACCAACCTACACCATCACGGGGGCCGACCTCGGCTCAACGCTGCGGGTGCAGGTCGCTGCCACCAGCCCGCAGGGCAGCAAAACCGCGCTCTCCCCGGCCACCAGCGCCCCGCCGACCGGTGAAGTGAGCAGCGAAGAAGCCCAGGAAATCCTCACCCGCACCGACCCCGCGGTGCTCGCACCGTCGAGCACCGCTACCCTCGAAGAACAGAGGCTCACGCCCGCGCTCACCGAAGCCGAAGAAGAACTCGCCGCGCAAAGCATCCTCACCAGCTCCACGGTCTCGAAGGAAACCACCGGGGAATTCGCCGTGAACACTCCGGCCGGCGACATCGGCTTCGCGCCCGTCGAAACCTCACCGCACGCGACCACCCTGCCGACGATCGTCAACGGCGCCGCCGCACTGTTTGCGAACGTCTGGCCCGCGACCGACGCGATCGTACGCCCACAGCCGCTCGGCGTGGACGCGCTCCTGCAGATCCGCTCCCCCGAAGCGGGACACTCGTTCTCCTGGCAGGCACGCCTCGGCTCAGGCCAGGAGCTCCACCAGCTCCCCAACGGCGCGGTCACGATCGTCGAAGCTCCCGAAGACAAACCTGCCCCCAGCCCACAGCAACCCACCAAACCTGTGCCTCTGCGCGACACCACCGGCGGCAAACAAGCGGAAACGAGCGAAGAAGAAGCCGAAGCCCAGCAGG
>CAYNGQ010000533.1:0-9250 GCA_964396735.1 uncultured Solirubrobacteraceae bacterium
CGGCTCGGTATACCCCGCCCTGCAGCAGCTCGAGGACGAGGGCCTGATCCGCTCCGAGGAGGTGGATGGGCGCAAGCTCTTCCGGCTCACGGATGAGGGTCTCGCCAGAGTCAAAGAGCGCGATGCTGAGCAGCCTGCGCCGTGGGAGCAGATGAGCGGCGAGTATGGCTCGAAGGCGCACGAGCTCGGCAAGATCATGCGCGAGGTCGCGTTCGCCTTCATGCAGGTGATGCGCGCCGGCAGCGAGGAGCAGCAGGAGGAGGCGCGCAAAGTGCTCGTCACCGCGCGTCGCGAGCTGTATCGCATCCTCGCCGACGGAGCCGAGCCCGAGAGCAGTTGAACTCCGCTAGCGTGGGCGCCGTGAGCTCGGACACGGCGCCCGCAATCTCCGTCAGGGGTCTCGCCAAGCGCTACGGCGAGATCGACGCCGTGCGCGCGATCGACTTCGAGGTCGCTCGCTCCGAGGTGTTTGGGTTCCTCGGCCCCAACGGCGCGGGCAAGTCCACCACGATCAACATGCTCTGCACGCTGGTACGTCCTACCGGCGGTGGGGCGTTGGTGGCCGGCCACGACGTCGTCTCAGAACGCGACGCCGTGCGCCGCAACATCGGCCTCGTCTTCCAGGACACCACGCTCGACGGCTACCTCACCGCCGAGCAGAACCTGCGCCTGCACGCCGAGCTGTACGGCGTCCCCCGCGAGACCGTCGCGCCGCGGATGCGGCAGGTGATGGAGATGGTCGGGCTGTGGGAGCGGCGCAAGAGCCTTGTCGGCACCTTCTCCGGCGGCATGAAGCGGCGCCTGGAGATCGCGCGGGGACTGCTGCACTCGCCGCGCGTGCTGTTCCTCGACGAGCCGACCGTCGGCCTCGACCCGCAGACGCGCAGCTCGATCTGGAGCTACATCGATGAGCTCAAGCAGCGCGAGGACATCACGATCTTCCTCACCACCCACTACATGGACGAGGCCGAGTACTGCGACCGCATCGCGATCATGGACCAAGGACGCATCATCGTCCTGGATTCCCCCGAGGCGCTGAAGGCGAGCGTCGGCAAGGACCGCGTGCAGATCTCGACGCCCGACGACTCCGCCGCGATCGCCGCGCTGCACGAGCGCTTCGGCATCGACGCCACGATCGCCGAGGGCGCCGTCACCTTCGGCGTCCCCGACGGGGAGCAGTTCGTGCCCCGTCTGTTCGCCGAGCTCGACCAGCCGATCCGCTCGGTATCCGTCTCCCGCCCCTCGCTCGACGACGTGTTCATGTCCTACACCGGCACCACGATCCGCGATGCCGAGGCGACCTCCACCGACAACATGCGCAACGTCGCGCGGATGATGGCCCGCTGATGGGACGACGCGATGGGCTGCACACCGACTCGCCCGGATCGCCGCGGCTTTTGTGGCTTGCCCGCCAGGGTGGCCGGCGTCTACACGCCAGCCCAGTTACGAAGTCGATGAGGAGCGCGGGACGCGAAGACCGAGGCAGACAGGGGACCCAACCCCAGGAAGGAGGATGAGCCACTGATGGCCGCCACCGAGACCGCTCCCACCCCCACTACGGCGCCCGCCCACCAGGTCGCCGGCGTGCGCGTGCCCACGCGCAGCGTGCGCGGCGAGCTGCGCGCGATCAAGGTCGTGTGGCAGCGCGAGCTGATCCGCTTCAGCCGCGACCGCCTGCGTATCGTCACCGCGCTGATTCAGCCCTTCCTGTTCCTGTTCGTGCTCGGCACCGGGCTATCCTCGCTCGTCTCCGCCAGCACCCACGGCGTCAATTTCAAAACCTTCATTTACCCAGGTGTGCTCTGCATGGCGGTGATGTTCACCGCGATGTTCTCCGCCGCCTCGATCGTGTGGGACCGCGAGTTCGGCTTCCTGCGCGAGATGATGGTCGCGCCGGTACGGCGCAGCTCGATCGTGCTCGGCAAGTGCTTCGGCGGCGCCACCGTCGCCGGCTTTCAGGGCGTGATCGTGATCGCGATCGCCGGCCTCGTCGAAGTTCCGTACTCGCTTGGCCTGATCCTCGAGCTGTTCGCGCTCGCGATGCTGCTCGCGTTCGCGATCACCGCCTTCGGCATGATGGCCGCCGCCCGCATCACCCAGATGCAGTCGTTCATGGCACTGATGCAAATGGCGATCATGCCGATGTTCTTCATCTCCGGCGCGATGTTCTCCGTGGCCCAACTGCCGCAATGGCTGGCCGTCCTCAACCGCATCGACCCCCTCACATACGCGGTCGATCCGATGCGCCGCGCGATCTTCGCCCACATCGACATCAGCGAATCGGCCCGCCACGCACTAGCCCCCGGGGTCACCTGGTTTGGCTGGCACGTTCCCTCGATCGTCGAGGCCGGCGTGATCGCCGTGCTCGGGCTGGTCATGCTGTGCATCGCGATCTGGGAGTTCAGCAGGACCGAGTAACGAGTGGCGGGCTCGCTACGCGGGTGTCGGGATCGACGCGGGGACCCGAGCGGAGACGGGACGCCGGACGCAGGTGGTAATCACCCTGGTTGAACCGGCGGGTACGTAACCAAAAGAGCCATGTGAAGTACGGCCACGCCGTCGAATTGCGACCGTTGGCGTCGATGTACCAGCTTTTGCAGCCGCCCGTGTTCCACACGCTGCGCGCGAGACGACGCTGGAGTTTGACGTTGTAGCTCTCCTGCACCTCGTGCCTCACCTCCACGCGTGCCACCCCCCGCCCGCGCATCGCCCGCAGCGCCGCCATCACATAGTTGATGTTGGCCTCGAGCATGAACAGCACCGAGTTGTGGCCCAACCCCGTGTTGGCGCCGGCGAGAAAGAACAGGTTGGGGAACCCCGACACCGCCGTGCCGAGGTAGGCCTGCGCGCTGCCGCCCCACACATCGAAGAGCGTCTTGCCGCCAACACCCCGAACGCGATCCGCACCCGGGCCGTCGGTGACGTGGAAGCCAGTGGCGAACACGAGCGTGTCGAGGTCGTGCTGAGAGCCGTCTTCGGCGATCACCCCCCCGGGGCGGATCTCGCGCACACCCGCCGTCACCAGCTCGACGTTCGGCTCGGCCAGCGTCGGATACCAGCGGTTGGACGGCAGGATGCGCTTGCAGCCGAGCGTGTAGTCGGGGGTCAGCTTGGCGCGCAGGGCGGGATCGCCCACCTGCGTGGCCATGTGTTCGCGAGCGCCCCGCTCGAGCACCTCCATCAGTGACGGCCAACGCACCAGGCCTGGCACCAGCAACTCCCGCGACCAGTAGGTGCCGGCCCGGGCGAGCCGCTGGGCGATCGGAAAGCGCCGGAACATGCGCCGCTCGCGAGCCGAGATCGGCCGGTCGCGATGCGGCATCACCCACGGCGGTGTGCGCTGGAAGATCGTCAACCGCTCCACCAGCGGCTGGATCTGCGGCGCCACCTGGATTGAGGAGGCGCCAGTGCCGATGATCCCCACTCGGCGTCCGCTCAGGTCGTGCTCGTGGTTCCAGCGCGCCGTGTGGAATGTCGTACCCGAGAACTCCCCCAAGCCGGGGAGGTCGGGGATCAGCGGTTCGCTCAGCCCTCCCCCCGCGCTGATCACGACCTCGGCCGTGATCTCTCCCTGCGTGGTCTGCAGGCGCCAGCGCGTGGCCGACTCATCCCACGTCGCCTCGAGCGACTCGCAGCCGACGCGGATGTGATCGCGTACGCCGTAGCGCTCCACGCACCCTTTGAGGTAGTCGCGCAGCTCCGGCTGCTCGGGATATGTGCGCGTCCAATCAGGGTTGGGCGCGAACGAGAACGAGTACAGGTGCGAGGGTATGTCGCACTGGCAGCCCGGGTAGGTGTTGGCCCACCACGTCCCGCCGACTTCCGCGTCGCGCTCGAGCACCACGAAGTCCTCCACGCCCGCCTGCTTGAGGCGGATCGCCATGCCGAGGCCCCCGAAGCCCGCGCCCACGATCACGATCCGATGGTGCGCCATGGGGCGCCACCCTACCGGCTCCAGGCCGGCAGGGTAATACCGTGTACACATGCGTATCCGCGTGGCACGCTCCGACCATCCCGAGGTCTCCCAGGTGATCGCCTCGGCGCACTGCGTGCTGCGTTTCCGCAAACGCGGCGGAATCCGGGCGCCCGGAATCGACGCCGTCGGCGAGGCGCTACAACACACCTTCGAGGAGGCCGACATCACCCGCTGGGCGCCCACCTGGGTTGACACCGACAGACAAACCCAAATGTGGGCGCTGCATGAGGATCTCGCCTTTCCGCTGATCCCCGCCGGCGAGCCCGGCAGCTGGCTGGCGACCACCTGCCTGGTGCGCAGTCATAGCTGACGTTCACCCCGGTGTTCCCCACGTGCCGGCGGCACGTGGTGCCGGCGGTGGACCTCAGAACGGTCCACACCCCTGCGGGGATAGGCTGCGAGCAGTGGCCGATCCCGACTCCGACGTCCACAGCGCCTATCGCCGGGCCGGCGTCGACTACGCCGTGCTCGACGCCTCCAAGCGCAGCGCGCTCACCGAGGCGCTCGCCACCTCGCACTGGCTGGCCGCCGCCGGCGCGCGCGCCGTGGAGGGCTCCCGCGGCGAGCCCGCGTTCGTGCTGCGCTTCGCCGGCAGCACGCTCGCGTTCGTGCTCGAGACGCTCGGAACCAAGTCGATCGTCGCCCGCGAATATCACGAGCTCGCCGGCGTCAACCGCTTCGACCACGTCGCCTACGACGCCGTCGCCGCCGTCCTCAACGACCTGATCTGCGTCGGCGCCCTGCCGCTCGTCCTGAACGCCTACTTCGCCACCGGCTCGAGCGCCTGGTACGAGCACGCCGAGCGCGCCGACGCGCTGCTTGCCGGGTGGCGCCGCGCCTGCGACGACGCGCAGTGCGCGTGGGGCGGGGGCGAGTCCCCGTCGCTGGTAGATCTGCTGGCGCCCGGGGAGATCGAGCTCGCCGGCAGCGCGCTCGGCTTCGTGCCGCCTCCCGGCGAGCCGTTGCTCGGCGAGCAGCTCGCCTCGGGGGATGAGATCGTGCTGCTCGCCTCCAATGGCCTGCACGCCAACGGCGCCTCGCTCGCGCGGCGGATCGCCGCACAGCTGCCGCGGGGGCTCCTGACCGAGCTGCCCGACGGCACCACCTTCGGCGAGGCGCTGCTGTCCCCCAGCGTCCTCTACGTCGAGCTGCTCCGGCGCCTGCTCGGCGATCCGCAGGTGCAACTCACCTACCTCTCCCACATCACCGGCCACGGCCTGTTGAAGCTGATGCGCCCGCAGCGCGAGCTCACCTACCGCATCCGCGCGCTGCCGCCGGTGCCGCCCGTGCTCGCGTTCCTCGCCGCGCAGGCTGAGCTGGACGCCGCCGCCGCACACAGCACACTCAACATGGGCGCCGGCTTCGCCGTCTACTGCCGGCCGGGCGGCGGAGCGCGCGTGGTGGAGGTTGCCCACGAGCTCGGCCTCGACGCGCTGCTCGCCGGTGCCGTCGAGCAGGGCCCGCGTCAGGTGATCCTCGAGCCTCTCGGGTTGACCTTCGCCGGCGATCAGCTGGCGCTGGCGCCCGAGCGGAGCCCCTGAGCACGACGCACACCTTCTGGACTTCCCCAGCCGGCCTCTGTAGCTTCGGGTCGTGAACGCCCCGGGCGCCACCACGCGATCGATTCCGACGGCTGACGCCGATTACGCCCCGGCGTCGATCGAGGCACGCTGGCAGGCCAGATGGGCGCAGGCGGAGGCGTTCGCGACACCGCCGCCGCCGGACGACCGTGAGCCCGCGTACGTGTTCGCGGGCAGCCTCTCCCCCGCCGAGGACCTCCAAATCGGACACATTCGCGGCTACACGATCGCCGACGCCTACGCCCGCTTCCTGCGCGCGCGCGGCCGGGCGGTGTTGTTCTCGCTGAGCTTCTATGCATACGGGCCGTCGATTGAGAATCAGGCGCGGCAGCGGGGAATCCTCCCGAGCGAGTGGGTTGCACGGCGCTGCGCACGGCTGCGTGACCAGTTGCGGGCACTGGGCTGCTCCGTCGACTGGGAGCGCAGCCTCGTCTCCTCAGAGCCCGATCAGCACCGCTGGACGCACCGGCTGTTCCTGGCGCTGGTGGAGCACGGGCTGATCTATCGCTGCGAGGGTCCGGACGGTGGTTGGCGCCTGCGAATCACCGCCTACGTGCGTGACGGCGAACGCGATCTCGAGGCGCTCCACGGGTGGGACGAGGCCGCACTCGCGGCCCAGCGCGGGGTGCTGGATCGAGTGGATGGAGTCGAGCTCGACGCCAAGACGCTCGACGGCACCCTGCTCACCGTCTTCACCCCCCACCCCGACGCGATCGCACAGGCGGCATTCGTGGCGGTGGCGAGCGACCATCCGGACGCCGAGCGCTGGCGGGCGGGCGCGTTCGCCGCCGTGCCCGGCCTGGCCGGCGTGCTGCCGATCGTGGTCTCCGAGGAGGTGGGTGCCCGCTTCGGGACGACCGCAGTGCTGGGCATTCCCGCGAGGGATCCCGCCGACGCCGCTCTCGCGAAGCGACTACCCGAGCCGGCGGGGACCACCTGGAGGGCCTCGAGAACGAGCGCCACGCCGCGACCCGCGGCGCGCTGGCGGGCGCACGACGTGGCGATCTCCAGCCAGAGCGAGGTGTGGTCGTGGCTGGCGCTCTGCGTCCCACCTGGGGAGCGGAGCGAGGAGCTGCCGGGGCACCCCGAATACGCGCGCTGGCTGCCGGCAGCGCAGCTCGTGCGCTGCGCAGACGCGGGCGAGGAGACGCTCCACCAGCGGGTGATCGCCAAGGCGCTGCACGACGCCGGCCAGCTCCCGGAGCTGCCTGGCCGCGAGCCGTTCGCGGGCGCGCTGACGTATGGAGCGGTCCGCCTGGACGACCGCGCGTCGAACGCGCGCTTCGGAGATGTGTCGAAGCCGGACGGGCTGCTCGCCACGGTCGGCGCCGACACTCTGCGCCTGGCGCTGCTGCACGCCGCCTCCCCGGGAACGGCGTTCGCCTGGAACGAGGAGCCGCTGCGCCACTGCAACAACTACCTCAAGTCGCTACACGGCTACGCCGCGCAGCGGCTGCGGGAGTGGAGCCCCCCACCCGAGTCCCGCCCGCCCGAGGCGCGCAGCGACGCCGCCTCCGACAGGTTGCGCCGTCGCCTCGCCCGCTGGTGCCATGTGGGGTGCGCGAAGGTGACCGGCAACCTCGAACGCCTGGAGATGCAGCGCGCCGCCCACAACGCGATGCTGCTCTTCGCTCGCATCCAGGACTTCGAGCAGCGAGCGCTCGATCGGCGCGACGGCGAGCTCGAACCGGCCGACCGCGAGGCGATCGTCGTGGCGCTGCTGCTGCTGGTTCGGCTCCTCTCCCCGCTCACCCCGCACATCGCCGAGGAGCTGTGGTCGCTGGCCGGCAACTCCTCGCTGGTGAGCAACGCGCCGTGGCCGGCTCCGACCTTCTGTGGACGAAAGCCCCAAGATGCGTCATGCTAGAGATGGGATGGGTGAGCTGCTGGCGCTGCAGGGAGTGAGCAAGAGCTACCGGCGCGGGGGGAGGCGCCTGCGGGTGCTGGCCGACGTGTCCCTGGAGCTGGGGCTCGGCGAAATCGGGGCGGTCGTCGGCGCGCGCGACGAGGGCAAGACCACGCTGCTGAAGATCGCGGCCGGCATCGAGCCGCCGGACACCGGCGAGGTGCGCGTGGGCACGCGCGACCTGACGCTGCTGGGGCGGGAGGAGCGCGCAAGGCTGTTGGGAGACGAGATCGCGTGGATTCATCGCGAGGGCCCGGGGGTGCGGCTCGAGGTGCTCGACTACCTCGCGCTGCCGCTGGCGCTGGGGCGCGGCCGCGGGCGCCGCGAGGCACGCGAGCAGGTGCAGCGCGCGCTCGATCGCGTCGGCGCCGCGCGCTGCGCGCGACAGCGCTGGGAGGAGCTCTCGGATTGGGAGCGAGTCCTGGTGGGGCTCGCGCGGGGGATCGTGTGCGAGCCGCAGCTGCTGGTGCTCGACAGCGTCACCGATGGACTCGGTATGCGCCGCGTGCGCGAAGCCGGCGAGCTGCTGCTGGCGCTGGCGAGCGAGCTGGGTTGCGGGGTGCTGATGAGCTGCACCGATCTCGAGGCCGCGCTGATCGCCGACCGCGTGTGGTCGCTGGAGCGGGGGCGCCTCAGCCCGCTCTCCGAGCACGAGGTGACCAAGGCCGAGATCATCGAGTTCCCGAGACCCGCCCACGCCGATGGCTAGGGCCATTACCTCACGAGTCGTTCACGCTCGCCAGTTGGGCCGAAATGTCTCTGACTCTGAAGAGCGTGCCCCGAATGCCGCATGCCCAAGCCATTTTCCCGACATGAAGACAGTTGTCGGCGAGAGTATGGTAGGTTGGAATGATTCAGGACGACGTCCTTCCGTTCGGATTTCGAATACGATCCCCAGTAATGGCTCCCCCACGTAAAGGCGATCTGACAGCCAGCATGGCGATCCTGGGCCTCGTGGTCCAGAAGACAGACACCGTCAACAGCCTCGGCGCACGGCTGGTCGAGCGCTTTCCACACGCACAGTGGTCGCGCTCGGTTGCCCACAACAGCCTGCCCAGTCTCGAAAAGCAGGGCCTGGTGCGCCTGGTCGAGCATGGCGCCGAGCGCGCGCTCGACCGCTACGAAGCAACTGACGCCGGCGTCGAGGAGTTTCGCGATTGGCTGCGCGCATCATCCGCCGCCCCACTCGCGTTGCGCGACGCGGTGCACGCCAAACTCGAGCTCGCCGAGGAGGAGGACGTACCCGACCTGATCGCCGCGATCCGCGAGGAGGAGGAGGCGTGCGCACGGGAGTTTGCCGCCGCCAGCTCGCGCCTGAACGTCGAGTGGCAGCTCAAACGCCTCGGTCCCGCGCTTGGCGGCGGGCCCGCGCAGAGCGCCCCCGACCTGCGGGGCCGGGTACGGCGCGCGCTGATGACCGACGAAGCGATGCTGTGGGGAATGCGCGCCCGGCGCCTGCGGCGCCTGCGGCGTGAGCTCGAAGACACGGTGGAGGACAGCGAGGAGTTGGGCAGCGGCGATGGCTGAGCTGCTGAGGCTGCGGGGAGTGTGCAAGGGATATGCGCGCGGTGAGCGCAGATCGCAGGTGCTGCTCGATGTCTCGCTCGAACTGGGCGCCGGGGAGATCGCGGCGGTCGTCGGAGGACGCAGGGAGGGCAAGACCACGCTGCTGAAGATCGCCGCCGGCATCGAGTACCCGGACACGGGGGAGGTATGGCTGAGGGAGGAGGAGCTCACGGGTGCCTCCGACAGGGAGCGCGCGCGGCTGCTGGGGGCGGAGATCGCGTG
>CAYNGQ010000534.1:0-4722 GCA_964396735.1 uncultured Solirubrobacteraceae bacterium
CGCCGCACTCGAGGAGCTGCTCGCCGCCTGCGAGTCCGAGGGGATCCGGGCGCGCCGGATCTCGGTCGACTACGCCTCACACTCAGCGCAGGTCGAGCGGATCCGGGAGCGGCTGCTCGAGGAGCTGGCGCCGATCGAGCCGCGCACGAGCACCGTGGCGTTCTGCTCGACGGCGACTGCCGGGCTGCTCGACACCGCGCGGCTGGACGCCGAGTACTGGTATCGCAGCCTGCGCGAGCCGGTCCGCTTCGAGCAAGCCACCCGCGCGCTGATCGAGGACGGCGCCCGGGCCTTCATCGAGATCGGCCCCCACCCGGTGCTGACGTTCGGGATGCAGGCGACGATCGACAGCCTCGACGAGGCGGGCGGGATCGCGGTCCTGGGCTCGCTGCGCCGCGGCGAGGGGGGCCTCGAGCGCTTCATGACCTCGCTTGCCGAAGCGCACGCCCACGGCGTGCACGTCGACTGGCCGGCGCTGCTCGCCGGGCGCGGGGGGCGTCGGGTCGCGCTTCCGAAGTACGCCTTCCAGCGCCGGCGCTTCTGGCTGGAGCGCACGGTGGGCGCGGGCGACCTGAGCGCCGCGGGATTGACGGACGCCGAGCACCCGCTGCTCGGCGCGGCCGTGCGAGTGGCGGGGCGGGACGAGTGGCTCTTCAGCGGGCGCCTGTCGCGCGCCACCCATGCCTGGGTCGGGGATCACGTCGTCATGGGCGCCGTCGTGGTGCCGGGCACGGCATTCGCCGAGCTCGCGCTGCGCGCGGGCGCCGAGGTCGGCTGCGAGGCGATCGGGGAGCTGGTTTTCCAGGCGCCGCTCGTGCTCGCCGAGGACGGCGCGGTCGCGCTCCAGGTGACGCTCGCGGAGCCCGACACAGTGGGAGGGCGGGCGGTCGCGATCTACTCCCGCCCCCAGCATGCCCCCGCCTCCGAGCGTGGGGACGGTGAGGACGTGGCGCAGTGGACGCTCCACGCGAGCGGCACGCTCGCGCCTGCGGCGGACGGCGAGGCCGATCGCGCGATCGAGCAGTTCGCGGCGGAGACATGGCCGCCGGCGGACGCGCAGCCGGTCGATGTCGAGCTTCTCTATGACGGCCTGACCGAGCTGGGCTTCGGCTACGGGCCCGCCTTCCAGGGCGTGGGCGCGGCGTGGCGGCGTGGCGAGGAGGTCTTCGCCGAGATCGCGCTCGACGAGGCGCAGGCGAGCGAAGCGACCCGCTTTGGCGTCCACCCGGCGCTGTTCGACGCGGCCCTGCACGGGCTGTGCCTGTTCGGCGGTAGCGAGGAGCTCGTGCCGGGCAGCCTCCTGCCGCTGCCGTTCTGCTGGAGCGGCGTGCGCCTCCACGGGAGCGGCGCGTCCTCGCTGCGGGTGCGCCTCGCGAGCGCGGACGGCGGCGTCCGGAGCCTGACGGCGCTCGACTGCGATGGCGCGCCGGTGCTCTCAGCCGCGTCACTGGCGGTCCGCATGGTCGAGGTCGGCCAGCTCTCCGGCGCGGGGCCCGCGGGCGCGCTGCACGACTCGCTGTTCGCCCTGGAGTGGGCGGAGGTCGCGCTGCCCTTGCGCGGCGGCGAGGAGCATAGGCTTGCCTCGCGCAGTGGCGATGCGACCGGGCTTGCCCCACGCAACGGCGAAGCGCACGGAGTTGCGCTGCTCGGCGGCATCCAGGCGATCGGGGTCGAGGATCGTCACACGGATGTCGCTGCGCTCGGCGCGGCGATCGCAGCGGGCGCGCCGGTGCCCGCGGTTGTGCTCGCGGCCCTGCCGGCCGGCGGCGCCGATGGCGGGCTGGCGCAGGTAGCGCGGGAGGGCGTGCGGTGGACGCTCGCGCTGTTGCAGGCGTGGCTTGCGGATGAGCTGCTCGCCGACACGCCGCTCGTGCTCGTGACCCGCGGTGCCGTAGCCGCGCGGGATGGCGAGGCCCCCGACCTGGCGGCGGCGCCCGTCCTGGGCCTGGTTCGCAGCGCCCAGTCCGAGCACCCCGGCCGCTTCCTGCTAGTCGACCTCGACGGCGACGGCGACGGCGACGGCGACGGCGACGGCGATGGCGCTGGGGAGATCCACTGGCCCGAGTCGCCGGCTGCAGGGGAACCGCTGGCTGTCGGAGAGCCGTTGGCCGCCGAGGAGCTGTTCGCGGCCGAGGAGCCGCAGCTCGCGCTGCGGGAGGGGAAGCTTTACGCGCCACGGCTCAAGCGCCTGGTGGCGGAGCCATGCGACTCCGAGCCGCGCGACCCCGTACCGCATAACTCCGCCCTGGACGGCTCCGCGCCACGCGAGCGCGCGGGGACGGTGCTGATCACCGGCGGCACCGGCGGCTTGGGCGCGCTGCTGGCGCGTCACCTCGCCGGCGCGCACGACGGCCGCCGGCTCCTGCTCGTGAGCCGTCGCGGACCGCGGGCCGAAGGCGCGGGCGAACTGCTGGCCGAGCTTGCGGAGCTCGGCTGCGAGGCGAGCATCGTGGCGTGTGATGTCGCCGACCGCGAGGAGCTCGCGGCGCTGATCGCCGCGATTCCCGGGGAGTATCCGCTGACGGCGGTGATCCACGCCGCCGGCGTGCTCGAGGACGGCGTGATCGAGACGCTCGACCCCGAGCTGCTCGAGCGGGTGATGCGACCGAAGGTCGATGCGGCACTGCAGCTGCACGAGCTGACCGCGGATCTCGAGCTCTCCGAATTCGTGCTCTTCTCCTCCGCCGCGGGCCTGCTCGGGAGCCCGGGCCAGGGTGGCTACGCGGCCGCGAACGCATTCCTGGACGCGCTGGCGTACCGTCGCCGCGCGCAGGGGTTCGCGGCGACGTCGCTGGCGTGGGGGCTGTGGAGCGAAGCGAGCGGTATGACCGGCGACCTCGGCAGGGCGGGCGCGGCGCGGATGGGACGGCTCGGGATCGCCGCCCTCTCGAGCGAGCAGGGACTCGAGCTGCTCGACATCGCACTCGCCGCGCACAGGCCGTTGCTCGTGCCGATGCGCCTGGACGTCGCCGCGCTGCGCGCGCAGGCACGGGTCGGGATGCTGCCGGCGCTGCTGCGCGGCGTCGTGCGTGTGCCGGCACGGCGCAGGCGGGATGTCAGCGGTCTGCTGGCGCGCCGCTTGGCCGATCTGCCCGAAACAGAGTGGGATGCCGCCGTGCTGGAGGTGGTGCGCGGCGAGGTGGCGGTCGTGCTCGGCCACGACTCTCCTGATGCGGTCGACCCCGAACGGGCATTCAAGGAGCTGGGCTTCGATTCGCTGGGCGCGGTCGAGCTGCGCAACCGGCTGACGCAGGCGACCGGTGTGCGCCTGACGGCCACGCTCATATTCGACCACCCGACGGTCCTCGCGGTCGCGAGCTTCCTGCGCGCGCGCGTCGAAAGCGCCGCGGACGGGGCGTCGGCGCCCACGCGCGGCGCCCGGGCTCACGCGGGCGAGCCGGTCGCGATCGTGGGGATGGGCTGTCGCTACCCGGGACCCGCCCGCTCGCCGCGGGAGCTGTGGGAGCTGGTCGCCGAGGGCGTCGACGCGATCTCGGACTTCCCGACCGACCGCGGCTGGGACCTCGACCGCCTGTTCGACCCCGACCCCGATCACCGCGGCACCTCCTACGTGCGCGAGGGTGGCTTCATCCAGCAGGCGGGGGAGTTCGATGCGGGCTTCTTCGGGATCGGCCCGCGCGAGGCGCTGGCGATGGACCCGCAGCAGCGACTGCTGCTGGAGGTTACTTGGGAGGCGTTCGAGCACGCCGGGATCGATCCGGCCTCGCTGCGCGGCAGCGGGGCGAGCGTGTTCGCCGGGGGCAGCTCCTCGGGCTACCTCTCGGGAGCGTCGGGGGAGCTCGAGGGCCTGCGTCTGACGGGCACCGCCCCCAGCGTCATATCGGGCCGGCTGGCGTATGTGCTCGGACTCGAGGGCTCCGCGGTCTCCGTCGACACCGCCTGCTCGTCCTCGCTGGTGGCGCTGCACCTGGCCTGCCAGGCGCTGCGCCAGGGAGAGTGCTCGCTGGCGCTGGCCGCCGGGGTGGCCGTCCAGGCCACGCCGGGGATGTTCGTCGAGTTCAGCCGCCAGCGCGGCCTCGCCCCGGACGGGCGCTGCAAGTCGTTCGGGGCCGGAGCGGACGGCACGATCTGGTCGGAGGGAGCCGGAGTCCTCGTCCTGGAGCGGCTCTCGGACGCCGTCGGCAACGGCCACCGGGTGCTGGCGGTGGTGCGCGGCAGCGCGACCAACCAGGACGGGGCGAGCAATGGATTGACGGCGCCGAACGGCCCCTCCCAGGAGCGCGTGATCCGCCAGGCGCTCGCGAACGCCGGGCTCGCGGCGGCCGACGTCGATGCGGTCGAGGCGCACGGCACGGGCACTGCGCTCGGCGATCCGATCGAGGCGCAGGCGCTGCTGGCGACCTACGGGCAGGCGCGAGCGAACGGCGCGCTGCGACTCGGATCGATCAAGTCGAATATCGGCCACAGCATCGCCGCGGCGGGCGTGGCGGGCGTGATCAAGATGGTGATGGCGCTGCGCCACGAGGTGCTGCCGGCGACGCTGCACGCAGAGGAGCCCTCGCCGCACGTCGATTGGTCGGCCGGCGAGGTCCGGCTCCTAACCGTGCCCGAGCCGTGGCCCCGGGGTGAGCGTCCGCGCCGGGCCGGGGTCTCGTCGTTCGGTATCAGCGGCACCAACGCGCACGTGATCCTCGAGGAGGCTCCGCCGGCCGAGGATGCCCCGCGGGTCGCCCCAGAACCGCTTGCGATGGCGCTGCTGGT
>CAYNGQ010000535.1:0-5670 GCA_964396735.1 uncultured Solirubrobacteraceae bacterium
CCAGGGTGCGCATCGCCGGCAGCTCCACCCGCCAGCGCTCGCGGGGCGTGCCCGGCAGGGAGAGGTAGGGGTGAAAGCCGAACGCCACGGGCACCGTGTCCTGCCCGCACGCGTGTACCGTCACCGCGATCTCAAGACGCCCGTCCCCGAGACTTGCCTCATAGCGGAGATTGTGGCGGAACGGGAATACCTCGAACAGCTCGCCGCGCGCCTCGCTCCAGCTCAGCAGCGCCGTAAGCGCCTGCGCTTCGGGGCCGCCGGTCGGCGCCTGAGCTTCGCTGCCGGACGCCGCGGCCGGCTCCCACGCCATCCGCCCGCCGATCACCCCGTGGATCGGCAGGCCGCGATCGTCGAGCGCCACGCGCGTGGTGTCGTGCGGCACCGTCACGCTGCGCCCGGCGACCGTATAGTCGAAGGCCGCCAGCCGGTTGGCCCACGGGTAGAGCAACGGAATGCCCATCGTCTTGCCGCGCTCGATGTACGCCTCCACGCCGCGGTTCTGTGCCAGCAACTCCTCGCCACGGTGGCGCAGCGAGCTGCACAGCATCCCCGCGTCCGGCAGGAACGTCGCCTCCAGCTGCGCCTGCTCGTCGCGCAGCGTCATCGCCGTGAGCTCCGCCGCACTCATGACCGCGACCCCGCGCCGATGGCACTCCGCCCGGAGCCCTCCAGGCTCCACTTGGGGCCAACCACGCTCGGCTCGGCGAGTCCCCCGCTCATGCGAACCGCGGCTCCTCGCGCCCGGGGAACAGCTCGGGCAGACCGTCGCTCACCCGGTCGGGGAAGCGCGGCGGGCGCTTCTCCAGGAACGAGGTGATCCCCTCGCGCGCATCCTCAGAGCGCCCGCGTGCGAACATCGCGCGCGAGTCGGCGCGGTGGGCCTCCATCGGGTGGGCAGCGCCCAGCCCGCTCCACAGCAGCCGCCGCGCGAGCGCCACCGACACCGGCGCGGTGTTCTCCGCGATCTCCCGCGCCAGCTCGCGCGCCACGTCGAGCAGCTCGCCCTCCGGGTGCACGCTGCGCACCAGGCCGCCGGCGAGCGCCTCCTGAGCGGTGAACACCCGCCCGCCCGCGACCCACTCCATCGCCTGGCTGATCCCCACGATGCGGGGCAGGAACCAGCTCGAGCACGCCTCGGGCACGATCCCGCGGCGGGTGAAGACGAAGCCGATGCGCGCCCCCTCAGCCGCCAGGCGAATGTCCATCGGCAGCGTCATCGTGATCCCCACCCCCACCGCGGGGCCGTTGATCGCCGCGATCACCGGCTTGGTCATCTCGAAGATCCGCAACACCACCCGGCCGCCGCCGTCGCGCGGGATCTCACCGTCCGGGCGCTCGCCGTAGTCGAACGTGCTGCCACCCTCACCGAGGTCCATGCCGGCGCAGAAGCCGCGACCCGCGCCGGTGACGATCACCGCCCGCACCTCGTCGTCGCGGTCGGCGCGCTCGAACGCCTCGATCAGCTCGGCGCCCATCGCTTCGGTGAACGCGTTCAGGCGCTCGGGCCGTTGCAGCGTGATCGTCAACACGCCCTCCGCCACCTCGTAGCCGATGGTCTCGAACTCCATGGTGCTCCTCCCGTTTTTTTGGCGCCGGTCGCACAGCCTACCCGCCCGACCGCCACTTCCCGGCCGATCGCGAGTGGATAATCACCATCGAGTGATGGGAGAGGTCGGTCGATACCTGCGGGGGTGGAGCGGCGCGGTCGCGCTGCTGGCCGCTTGCGTACTGGCGCCAAGCGCCCACGCCGTGACGATCTCGCCCCTTCCCGGAACTCCGGACGCGTCTCCGCACACCCAGATCAGCTTCCTCGGCGCTCCCGCCGGTGAGATCCACCAGATCTCGGTTGTGGGCTCGCGCAGCGGCTCCCACTACGGGCAGCTGCACGGTTACGACAGCGCGCCTGGAGCGAGCTTCATCCCCGAGCGGGGGTTCAGCGAAGGCGAGAGCGTCCGCGTGAGCGCACAGGTCGGCCCCGCCGGCCACCAACAGCGCGTCGGCAGCAGCTTCACGGTCGCGCAGCTCGACCACTACCACTTCACGCCAATGTCCACCAAGCCGCCGCCGGCGAAGCCGGGGATGGTGCAGAGCTTCGTCTCCCAACCGGCCCTGACGCCGCCGACGGTGTCGGTCATCGCCGACACCCCGCCCGCCTCCCCGGACGACGTGTTCATCGCCGCCAACGGCAGCTATCCCCAGCGGGGCCCGATGATCTTCAACCGCGCCGGCCAGCTGGTGTGGTTCAAGCCGATCCCCGCCGGCAAAGCGGCGATGGACCTCCAGGTCGAGCGCTATCGCGGCGCGCCGGCGCTGGTGTGGTGGCAGGGCTACATCGGGCTCGGCGTGGGCTTCGGCAATGACGAAATCTACGGCGAGAACTACCAGCGGATCGCGTCGGTGAACGCCGGCAACGGCTATCGGGCCGACCTCCACGACATCCAGATCACGCCGTCGGGCGCGGCCTTCATCACCGCCTACTCGATCGTCGAGGCCAACCTCTCCTCCGCCGGGGGCACCACGCAGGGCTCGCTGCAGGATGCGATCGTGCAGGAGATCGACATCAAGACCGGTCTGGTGATGTTCGAGTGGCACGCCTACGGGCACGTCGCGCTCGACGACTCCTACTGGCCGCGCCCCATCTCGCCCGCCACCCCGTGGGACTACTTCCACGTCAGCTCGATCTCGCTCGACCCGTGGGACGACGGCAACTTCCTGCTCTCGGCGCGCAACACGTGGGCGGGGTACGAGATCGACCACAACACCGGCCGGGTCCTGTGGCGGTTGGGTGGGCGCTACTCCAGCTTCAAGATGGACCCTGGCACGGAGACGGCGTGGCAGCACGACATCAGCTGGCAACCCGACCACACCCTAACGCTGTTCGACAACGGCGACTCCCCGCAGGAGCACAAACAGACGCGCATCGTCCACGAGCGGATCGACTGGAGCGACCACACCGTGCAGCTGATCTCCCAGGCGGTGCACACGCCCTCGCTGCTGGCCAACAGCCAGGGCAACGACCAGTTGCTGCCGAACGGCAACTCGTTCGTCGGCTGGGGCGCCCTGCCCTACATGAGCGAATTCAGCCCCGCCGGCAAGCTGGTGTTCGATGCCCGGATCGCCGCGCCGGGGGCCTCCTACCGCGCGTACACCTACCCGTGGACCGGCACCCCGGCCGCGCCGCCGGCGCTTGCGCTGCGGAGCACCGGCGCGGAAGCGCTCACCGCGTACGCCAGCTGGAATGGCGCGACCGGGGTGAGCGCCTGGCAGCTGCTCGCCGGGCCCAGCCCGACACAGCTCGCGGCAATCGCGACAGCTCCGAGTTCGGGGTTTGAGACGGCAATCGCGGTCAACAGCCCACAGCCCTACTTTGCCGTCGCCGCGCTCAACGCTGCCGGCCAGACGCTCGCGACCTCGGCTGCGGAGCACCGCTAGAAAAGCATCAAAGCACGGCGCTCAGCTTCTAAGCGAGCGCGGGACGGCGCGTCTCTGCCGCTTCGGTGCGTGGTGCATCTGTGCGCGCCGTCTCTGCACGCGGCGCCCGACGCCGGCCCGTGACGATCACGCGACCGCCGCGGGCCGGCACCAGCGTGATGTGGTGGACCTTCACCCGCTCGTCGCGAGCGCTGGGGGCGCGCAGCGACACGCGCTCCAGCACCGTGCGCATGATCGCGCGCATCTCCATCATCGCGAAGCTCGCGCCCACGCAGCGGCGCGCGCCACCACCGAAGGGGATGAACGTGTAGGGATGGGATGCCCGCCCACCCGCACTCCCCTCCAAGAAGCGCTCGGGGCGGAACGCGCCGGCGTCCGTGAACGCGTCCGAGTGCTGCACGATTTCGATCGAGGGCATCACAGTCGCCCCCGCTGGCAGCAGCCAGCCGGCGACTTCGGCGGGCGCCGAGAGCTTGCGCCACACCGCGTCGATCACCGGGCGCACGCGCAGCGTCTCGTTGAGCACCGCATCCAGGTAGCGTTCCTCGGAGCCCTCGTCCAGCTCACGCTGCAGGCGCAGGTGGGCGGCCGGGTGGCGCAGCAGCCGCTCGAAGCACCACGCCAGCGCGGTCGTCGTCGTCTCGTGGCCGGCGACCAGCAGCGTGATCAGGTGGTCGCGCAGCTCCTCGTCGCTGAGGCCCTCCCCCTGCTCGTCGCGCGCGGCGACCAACAGCGCCAGCACGTCCTCGCGGCCGTCCGGCTCGGCGCGGTGGGCAACGATCTCCTCATACAGCAGCCTGTCCACCTCGGGCATCAGCCGCAACGTCGAGAGGCGTTTCACCACGGGGTGATCGATCAGATGAGGGTAGGCCCACACGATCCACATCTCCGCGACGCCCACCTGCGTGATCTTGCGCAGCAGCGTCCGCAGGCGCTCCATACGCCGCTCGTCGCTGACGCCAACCACGGTGCGCAGGATCACCTCCAGCGTGATCGCCTGCATGCGCGGGCGGATCGGGAACTCCTTGCCCACCGGCCAGCGATCGACCTCGGCCGCCGCGATCTCCGCGACCCGCTCGCCGTAGGTGCGCACCGCCTCGCCGTGGAACGGCGCGCTCACGAGCCGCCGGTGGCGGATGTGGCGCTCGCCGTCGAGCGTGAGCAGCGAGTGCTTGCCCACGATCGGGCCCATCACCGCGTTGGCCTCGCCGGCGCGCATCACCTCGCGATCGCCGGTGAACACTTCCCTGATCGCCTCCGGCTGTGTGACCACCACGACGTCGCCGATGCCCAGCGGGCGCAGCGTGAAAGTGGGGCCGTAGCGCCGCTTGCAGTAACGCGAGAGCGCCCCCGGGGAGACCGCCCACAGGGCCGACTGCGCGAGGCGCGGCAGCCGCACGCCGGGGGGCAGGCTCGGCCGGCGCGTCGTCACAGTGCTCGCCTCGACAGCCATCCCGGACATCTTGGCAGAGTCCTACCCCACCAGCTCAAACAGTGGCTCGCAGAGTGCCGGCGGCGCAACGAGGATGCCCCCGGGGAGATCCTCGTGCTCGGGCAGCTCGACCACACGCAGGCCCACCGCTTCGCACAGCAGCGTCCCCGCGGCGATGTCCCACGGCTTGACGGTGCGCTCGAAGTAGGCGTCGTAGCGGCCCGCCGCCGTCCACGCGAGGTCGAGGGCGGCGCTGCCGAAGCGGCGAATGTCGCGCACGCGAGGGATGAGGCTCGCGAGCACCTGCGCCTGCGCGGCGCGAACGCGCGCGTCGTAGGCGAAGCCGGTTGCGACCATCGCGCTCGCCAGATCGCCCGCACGAGGGCGCAGCGCGTGGGCGTCTTCCAGCTCGGTCGTTTCCTCCGGCCCCGTGAGCGTTGCGCGGGCGCCTCGTGCCGCGCTAAACAGCTGCTCGCGACTCGGGTCGTGGATCGCACCCGCGAGGATTGTCCCCTGAGCGTCGCGCACCGCCACGCTCACGCACCACTGCGGGAGCCCGAACAGGAAGTTGACGGTGCCGTCAAGCGGGTCCACCACCCAGCTGAGACCGCTAGTGCCCTCGACATGGTCGCCCTCCTCTCCCACGAAGCCGTCGTGCGGGCGCCGCGCGGCGAGCAGCTCGCGGATCGCCCGCTCGGAGGCAAGATCGGCCTCGCTGACCAGATCGGTCGGCGTGCTCTTACTGCTCACCTGCCGCTCGGCGCCAAACTCGGCGACTTCTTCGAGCTCCACGGCGAGATGTTGAA
>CAYNGQ010000536.1:0-5357 GCA_964396735.1 uncultured Solirubrobacteraceae bacterium
GAGGAGCTGCCGCCACCGGCGGAGGGAGAGATCGCGCAGGCGCCACGCAGCGAAGACGAGTGGGTGGCACGCTTCAAGGAGGAGCTCGACGCGGAGGAGCTCGTCGGCGCGGGCGAGGCGATCGGCGAAAGCGAGTAAGGAGCGAGACGATGCCCCAGCAGAAGCGACCCAACATGCAGCAGATGCTCCAGCAGGTGCAGAAGATGCAGCGCGACATGGAGCAGGCGCAGGAGGCGCTCAAGCACGAGACCGTCGAGGCGGCCGCGGGCGGGGGCGTGGTGAAGGTGCAGGTGTCGGGCGATCTGCAGGTGCGGTCGGTGACGATCGCCCCCGAGGCGGCCGACCCCGAGGACGTGGAGATGCTCGGCGACCTGGTGCTGGCGGCCGTCAACGAGGCGCTGCGCGCCGCCCAGGAGCTCGCGGCCGAGCGGATGGGTGGGGCGACCGGGGGTCTCGACCTGGGCGCGCTCGGTGGGCTCGGGTTGCCGGGTTTGTAGGGCATGTGGTGGGGCTCCGTTCGCAGTGGTCCACAGATGACCCGACCATCCACGAGACGGTCACCGTCGAGATGAGCACGCTGTCACTCGTGTGAGCACTTTCGCGCCCCCCGTCCAGAAGCTGGTCGCCGAGCTCTCCAAGCTGCCCGGCATCGGCAACCGCACGGCGCAGCGGCTGGCCTTTCACATCCTGCGCGCCTCCGGCGAGGATGCCACGGCGCTGGCGCAGGCGATCCTCGACGTGAAGGAGCGGATTGGGCTGTGCGAGGTGTGCTTCAACCTCACCGACGAGCCGCGCTGTCGCATCTGTCGCGACCCGCGTCGCGACCAGGGCGTGATCTGTGTGGTGGAGGAGCCATCCGACGTGATCCCGATGGAGCGCACGCACGAATTCGAGGGCGTCTACCACGTGCTCGGCGGCGCGCTCTCCCCGATCGACGGGATTGATCCGGAGGACCTGAAGATCGCCGAGCTCTACATGCGCGTGGCTACCTCGCCGGTCGGGTCCTCGGCGGGCGTGGATGGGACGCCGGATGCAGACGCGACGGTACGCGAGATCGTGCTCGCCACCAACCCCACCACCACCGGGGAGGCGACGGCGCTGCACATCGCGCAGGGACTGCACGAGCGTGCCCCCGAGCTGCGGGTCACGCGCCTGGCGAGCGGCCTGCCGGTGGGGTCCGACCTCGAGTACGCCGACGAGGTCACCCTCGGCAAGGCGCTCTCAGGTCGCCGCGCGGTGTAGGTCCCCGTCGGCCGCATTCGTCAGCGCCGGCGGGCAGGGATCCTCGACCAATTCCTCCACCAGCGTGTCGGCCACACCCTCGTCGAGGGGGGTGGAAGGCGCGGGTCTGCGCCCGTTCCCCGTTTGGCGTAGCTTGGAGACAATCCCGTCGAGCTCGAACGAGGCCCAGCAGGCCCGCGCAAGCTCGTGCCCGTGGTTGGCCCAGGTGGCGTTGATCACCTTGAAGCCGCGCGATTGCAGCCATTCGACGGCGGGCAGGTAGTCGGTGTCGCTGGAGACCAGCACCGCGGCGTCGAACGCGCCCTCGCCCGCCAGCGAGAGCAGACCCGTGACAATCGCCGTGTCGACGCCTTTCTCGGTCGACCAACGCAGCGTCTCCTGACAGTTGGGGCACCGCTCGATCGAGTGCTCACACGCTCTGCAGTACACCGATCTCGGTTTGGAGCGACGTACGCGGGTGGTGACGCGGAAGCGCGGCTGCTTGTCGAGGAACGCGTCCAGCCAGCCCTTCAGCTTCTTGCCGGGATCGTCTTCGTCGTATGAGGCATACACCAGCGCCTCCTCGAGGTGCAGCGCGTCGCCGAAGCCCGCGAGCTGCAGTTGCCGTTCGCTCTCGCCGAGCAGCTCCGCCGGGACCTTTCTCCAGTCGATCAGATCGCCGTGGGCGCGGTTTCTCCACTGCAGGGAGAAGTTCCAGAAATCGATGAAGATGCTTGTGCGGTAGGCCACGCCCCCAACCCCCCTATCGAGTCGTTGTGTGTGCTCATTGACATTGTGTCCCAGGATAGGCATTCGAGCCTCCCCGCTCGCCGTCTCCGACGGGAGAGGTCCTATCCTGCGTGCGTGTCCAACATCGTCGTGATGAAGTTCGGCGGCACCTCGGTCGCCGACGCCGAGCGGATCAAGCGCGCCGCGCGGCGCATCGTCGAGCGCCGCGAAGGTGGTGCGCACGTGGTGGCGGTACTGTCGGCGCGCGGCAAGACCACCGACGAGCTGATCGCGATGGCGGAGGAGGTCTCCGCCGCGCCCGACGCGCGCGAGATGGACATGCTGCTGTCCACCGGCGAGCGCATCTCCTGCGCGCTGTGCGCGATGGCGATCAAGGACCTCGGCCACCACGCGATCTCGCTGACGGGGTCGCAGGCGGGGATCGTCACCGACGCCTCGCACACCCGCGCGCGCATCCTCGACGTGCGCGCCGATCGCATCAAGGCGGCGCTCGAGGAGGACCACATCGTGCTGGTCGCGGGCTTTCAGGGCGTCTCGACCGCCACCCAGGACGTCACCACGCTGGGGCGCGGCGGCTCGGACACGACCGCGGTCGCCGTGGCGGCCGCCCTGGCCGCGGAGGTGTGCGAAATCTACACCGACGTGGCGGGCGTGTTCAGCGCCGACCCGCGCGTGGTGCCAGACGCGCGGAAGCTTGCCGCCGTCACCTTCGAGGAGATGCTCGAGATGGCGGCCTCCGGCGCGGGCGTGCTGCAGTTGCGCTCCGTGGAGTACGCGCGCAACCACGGGGTGCGAATCCACTGCCGCTCCTCATTCGACGACACTCCCGGTACCGTGGTGGTGCAGGAAGGAGAGAACATGGACCACGCCGAGCGACCACTCATCACCGCCGTCACCCACTCGACCTCGGAAGCGATGATCACGCTGCTGGGGGTCCACCACCAGCCGGGCGTGGCGGCGAGCATCTTCGAGGCGCTCGCCGAAGCGGGCGTCGATGTGGACATGATCGACCAGAACCGGCCCACCGGAGGCGAGCTGGCCGAGATCTCGTTCACGGTGCCGCGCGAGCATCTGCGCGAGGCGCGTGCGGCGCTTGCGCCCCTCACCGGCGAGCTGTTCTCGGAGCTGCGCGCCTACGAGGAGATCGGCAAGGTGTCGATCGTCGGCGCCGGCATGCGCTCGCACCCGGGTGTGGCCGCGAAGGTGTTCAAGGTGCTGGCCGCGGAGGGTCTCAACATCGACATGATCTCCACCTCGCCGATCAAGATCTCGTGCGTGATCCCGCGCGAGCGCGTGGAGTCGGTGGTGCGGGCGCTGCACGCCGCCTTCGAGCTCTCCGGGCCGGACACGATCCGCGAGGAGGAGCCGGTGCGTGCGAGCCGCACCGAGTAGGTATGACCGACCACAGTCCCAACGTGCGCTGGCAGCGCTCGGCGCTGAGCCGCGAGCGGCGCTGGGAGTCTCTAGGGTGCGCGGGGGCGACGGTGTGGTTTACGGGGCTGCCGGCAGCGGGCAAGTCGACGCTTGCGAGTGCGGTGGAGGAGGGGCTGGTGCAGGACGGCAGGCCGGCGTTTCTGCTCGACGGCGACAACCTGCGGCACGGGCTCAATGGCGACCTCGGCTTCGACGAGCGGGCACGCCGCGAGAACGTGCGACGCACCGCGCACGTCGCGAGGCTGCTGGCGGAGTCGGGGTCGATCGCACTGGTGAGCCTGGTGAGCCCCTACGCAGCCGACCGCGAGGCGGCGGCGATGTTGCACGCAGATGCAGGGCTGCAGTTCATCGAGGTGTTCGTGGATGCTCCCTTGAAGCTCTGCCAGGAGCGCGACCCCAAGGGGTTGTATGCGCGAGCGCAGGCGGGCGAGCTGAGCGGAATGACCGGAGTCGGCGCCCCTTACGAGGCGCCGGAGCACCCCGACCTTGTGGTGCGCTCGGGCGAGGAAACTGTGGAGGAAGCGGTCGAGCGCATTATGCGCTTACTTGAGACCCGCTCGCTGCACCCAGCGGCCCCAAGCGGGGCGAGTGCCCGTAGAGCTCAAACGCTCTGAAGCCGGAAAAGGTCTTGTGCTCGGAGCCGTGGAAGTCCGAGGAGCCGGTGGTGAGCAGGTCGAGCTCGACGGCGATCTCGCACAGCAGCCCCACCTGCTCGGCGGTGTGGGTGGGGTAGAAGGCCTCCACCCCATTGATCCCCAGCGACGCGAAGCGCTCCAGCATCGCGCGCACCGTCTCGGGCTCCTGCACGTCCCAGAAGGGGTGCGCCCACACCGCGACGCCGCCGGCGGCACGGATCAGCTCGATCGCCTCCGCGACGGTGGGGCGCGTGCGCGCGACGTAGGTGGGCACGCCGGGCACCAGGTAGCGGGGGAACAGCTCCTTCAGGCTGCCGATCCCCTCGGCGGCGATCCGGGCGGCGTTGTCGGGGTGGTCTAGCAGCGCGTGGGCGAGATGGGGGCGCCCAAGCGGGTCGCCGGTGGCCTGGCGGCGGCGCAGCTCGGTGTCGTCGAGCGCAAAGCCCTCAGCGCGCAGCAGCTCGGCCATCGCCAGCACGCGCCGTTCGCGGTCGCCGCGCAGGTCCTCGAGCGTGGCGGCGAAGGTGGGGTCGCGATGGTCCACGAGGTAGCCGAGGATGTGCAGCTCCTCGTAGGCCTCGTCCACGGAGGAGAGCTCGGTGGCGGGGATCACGCGCACCCCGGCGCGCGGGCCCTCCGCCAGAGCCTCCTCGACGCCGCCGACCGAATCGTGGTCGGTGAGCGCAAGCAGCTCCACGCCCGCGGTGGCGGCGGCGCGCACCACCTCGGCGGGGGGGAATTCACCGTCGGAGTGCAGCGAGTGTGATTGCAGGTCGAAGGTGGGGCGCATCGCCGCGTACCGTACAGACTCAGGGCCGTGGCCGGGGGGCACGAGGCCCCCCGCCCAGCAGCGCGTTGCTCCCGGCACCTGCGCGGATGCGCCCCAAATCCCGCTCAGCTCTCCAACGACCGCTGCAGCTGCTCGAGCACGCGCACCACGCGCAAACCGGAGTGCCCGTCCGAGCGCGGCGTGGCGCCGGTGCGCAGGCATTCGACGAAGTGCTCGCACTCCACTCGCAGCGGCTCGACGGGAGGGATCTGCGGCGAGAAGATCGCCCCCGAGCGCGCGATGTACTCCCCCCACGAGCGCGTGTCCTCGTCGAAGCCCTTGTCGTAGAGCGTGAGCTTGCCCTCCAGCTGCATGTCGTCGAAGGTCGCCATCCGCCGCGCGCCGACGACGGTGAGGCGGCGCTCCTTGTGGGGGTCCAGCCAACTGAGGTGGAGGTGGGCGACGATCCCGGAGGGGAAGCGCAGATAGCAGAAGACGACGTCCTCGACCCCCTCGCGCACGTAGGAGCGCCCATGTGCGACGCACTC
>CAYNGQ010000537.1:0-6994 GCA_964396735.1 uncultured Solirubrobacteraceae bacterium
GGCGGATATGGCGCCGGGTTCGAGCAGCACCGCGCCCTCTTTGTACGGCGGCGTGACCTGCTCGTACGCACGGCAGTCGGGCATGTAGGAGCGGAAGCCCGGGGAGGATTCGGTTTCGGCAGGGCAACTCGCTCGGTTTGCGTCACCGGCGGACAGCGCCGTGCTTGGTGCTACAGCGGCAACCATAAAAGCAACCAGCGCCCAACTGAACACCCCGATGCACTTACCTCTTCCCATTGCTGCCCCCTCTATTCCTCACTGACATGCTTGTCTTGATACCCAGCAGTTTGGCCGTGGGACCACGTATCGCGGCCCCACGGCCAACATCTATGGTCTATTTGTTATTGATCAATGGTTCCAGCCAAACTCTTCTTTTGGATTGGTTTCAATCTGAGTGGTCGCGATCTCCTTAATTGTACCAAGCACTCCGCCACCGGTCAATTCTGCTTCGATTTTTTCATATGTTGCTGTTTTGGAATTGTAGATCGTAGCTTCTTTGATGGCTGTTTCCGGGAGTTTGAGTAAGCCGACTAACGACACTAATCCCGGGGTCGATAATACAAATGTGCTACCTTCGGCCATGCCGACTTCAGCTATCTGGCCGGCATCTCTTTCCTGGCCATTGATCGTAATAAGTTTACTGCTTTTCGCCTTTACGGCGATCGCCACTTCTTTGAAAGCCCCACATTCGGCATTGGTCCCGAATTTGAATTCTGAAAATAGATTTTCTCCGGACTCGGGAGCAAAGACTGCAACCGCCGACGTTCTGCTTCCGCTGGCTGGAAAGCCTAATATGACTAACACATTCACAGGGATTTCACCTTCTACGGCGCCTTTTGGATTGACACCCGTAGCCGTACATGCGGGCTTTCCTTTCAAAAAGCATTTTTCGAACTTGATTTCTACAAAGGCCGTACCCGGGCTTCCTCCTAAGAGGACGCCTTTATTTGTCGCTTTTTCACATTCAACACTGGCAACCGAACCTTTCAGGACTGGGGCTGCCTCTGTTCTCGATGTAATCGCTCTCGTCTGCCCTGATAACAGCCCAGCCACGGCTCTTGTCGTTGGACCTACGATCCATAACGGTCCTTCGCTTGTTTCCGCCTGGGCCGCGCTAGCCACCAACGCGCTCAGCGCAAATACCGCCACGAGGCAAAGCCCCAGGCTCTTAAAGTACTTCATGTTGTACTACTCCTTTACTCTTGAGAATTGGTTACCGACATTCCGCGGCGCCCATCTTCAAGCAGAGACGCCCCGGTGCCAGCGACATTTATGTACTGGTACTGCTTGGTGCCTTTCCCCTCACCACTGACGCCGTCACGGCCGTGGCCAGATTAAGGCTACCACCACCAAGCTACCCGGATGTCAAGTGTATATCAAGGGATGTTTCTCACTTGCGGTGAAGCACTGGTCAGGCTCGTCGAGAGTGTTTCCCACTAAAGGCTCTCTGAAGCCTGCGCGTACCCTCGTGGCGCCGGTTGACGCCCTTTCCGCGCCCTCCAAGGCGCTCCGCGGACCCTGCGGCGGGTGGCCGCTAGCGTCCGCGGAGCTGTGCGCTTTGGCTATGATGACTCCTGCCTAACCGGTTCCGGCCGGTGAGGGTTGGTTACCGGCGCCGGGGTGCTCATCTTCAAAGCAGAGATGCCTCGGCGCCGGGTGTAGCCCATCATGTGAAGCCTCCTCTTGCTATCACCCCGTCGCGTCGTCGTCAAGTGACGATTCGCGACGTCAACCCCGGGGTCGGCCCTACCGCCCCCGCCCTCGCGCAGCAGGTCGGTCTCCGGCGGAAGCCCTACCGCCCCACGGCCTCGCGCAGCACATCGGCCACGCAGCGCACCTGCCACTCCTCCATGCCCACGAAGAACGGCAGCGCGATCGAGCGGGCCGCCACGTCCTCGCACACCGGGAAGTCGCCGGGCTTGTAGCCGAAGCGCTCGCGGTAGTAGCGCATCAGGTGGATCGCCGGTAGGTAGGGCTTGCTCTGGACGCCTTCGGTCGCCAGCTCCTTGATCACCGCGTCGCGGTCGGCTCGCCGGGTGATCTGCACGACAAACACAAACCAGCCGCGGCGGCTGCCTTCCATGTCGGGGCAGGGGGTCTCGACGCCCCTGACGCCCTCGAGCGCTTCGCGGTACTGGTGCGCCAGGCGTGCCCTGGCGGCCAGGAAGGCGTCGAGGCGTCCCAGTTGCGTCAGGCCGAGCGCGCAGGCGATGTCCGAGAGACGGTAGTTGAAGCCGAGGCGGTCGTGGTCCAGCCACTCCATGTTCGGGGCCCTGCCCTGGTTGCGCTCGCTGTCGATGCGCGCCTTCATCGCCGCGTCGCCGAGCGCGATCATGCCGCCCTCGCCGGTGGTGATCTGCTTGTTGGCGTAGAAGCCGAACACTGCCGGGTGGCCGCGGCCGCCCACGGGGGTGCCGTCGGCGTGGCGACCGCCCAGGGCCTCGCAGGCGTCCTCGACGATCGCCAGGTTGTGGCGGCGCGCGATCGCCTCGAAGGCTTCCATCTCCGCCGGATAGCCGAAGATGTGCACGGGCAGGATTGCCTTCGTGCGCTCGGTGACCGCCGCCTCGGTCGCCTCGGGGTCGAGGTTGAGCGTCACCGGGTCGATGTCCGCGAACACCGGGCGCGCCCCCTCGTATAGCGCCGCGTTGGCGGAGGCCACGAACGAGAGCGGACTGGTGATCACCTCATCGCCCCGCTTCACCCCCACCGCGCGCAGCGCGAGGTGCAGGCCGGCCGTGCCGCTGGAGACGGCGCTGGCGTGCGGCGCGCCGACCCGGCTGGCGAAGGCCTGCTCGAACTCGCCCACTTTCGGCCCCAGCGAGAGCACGCCCGAGCGCAGCACCTCCAGCACCGCGCGCTCCTCCTCGGCGCCGATCGTGGGGCGGGCCAGCGGGATCGTCTCTTCGTCCTCCTCGAACGAACTCAGCACTTCGTCGTCCCCTTCCATGGGAATCGGAACGTAGCGCAGCGGCCGCCCCGCCCGCCGTTTCTCTGAGCCCTCCGCCACTTCGCCTCCCCTCTCCTCTCTCTCTATCTCTCTCTATCTACCGCCCGCCGCCCGCCGGTATCGCCGCCGCCGGGCGCGGGGATTGCATGCCTGACTCCAGCGAATCCACCAGTGCATCCCATGATGCCGCAATCAGGTTCTCCGACACGCCGATCGCGCCCCACACGCGCTGGCCGTCGGAGGCGTCGATCAGCACGCGCGTGACCGCGCCGGTGCCCTTGTCCTCGTCGAGGATCCTCACCTTGTAGTTGACCAGCTCGATCTCGCGCAGGTGCGGGTGGATCTCGCCGATCGCCTCGCGCAGCGCCGTGTCGAGCGCGTTCACCGGGCCGTTGCCCTCGGCGGTGCGCACGTAGTGGCGCCCCCTGTTGGCCTGATCGCCCTCGTCGAGAGCCGCGTCGGCGGTGTGGGAGGGGTCGTTGGGGTCGGGGTGGGTGGGAATCCAAATCTTGATCGTCGCCTCTGTCTGCACGGCGCCGTCCGCGCGCTGCTCGACGATTACGCGCCACGACTCCAGGCGGAAGAGCGGCTGGTACTCGCCTGCCTCCCTGCGCATCAACAGCTCGAACGAGCCGTCGGCCGCCTCGAACTGGAAGCCGCGGTGCTCGAGCTCCTTGACGCGCTCAGCCACGCGCAGGAGCGCCTCGCCGTCCAGCTCGATCCCCGCCTCGCGCGCCTTCTCCATTACCGTCGCCTTACCCGCCAGCTCCGACACCAACACCTCGCGGTCGTTGCCGACCAGGGCCGGGTCCACGTGCTCGAAGGTCTGCGCGTCGGCACTGACGCCGGCTGCGTGCAGGCCGGCCTTGTGCGCGAAGGCGTGCTTGCCCACATACGGCTGCGCCGGGTTGGGCACGCGGTTGAGCAGCTCGTCGATGAAGTGCGCGGTCTCCGTCAGGCGCGCCAGCTGCTCGGGCTCGAGCGCCTCCTTGCCGAGCTTCAGCTGCAGGTCGGCGATGATCGTCACCAGGTTGGCGTTGCCGGTGCGCTCGCCGATCCCGTTGATCGTGCCCTGCACCTGGGTGGCGCCGGCCTCGACCGCCACCAGCGTGTTGGCCACCGCGCAGCCGCCGTCGTCGTGGGTGTGGATCCCGAGCGCCACCTCGGGCAGCGCCGCGTGCACCTCGGCCACCACCTGGTGCACGTACGTCGGCAGTGAGCCGCCGTTGGTGTCGCACAGCACCACCCGCTCGGCGCCGGCCTGCACCGCCGCCCGCAGGCAGTCCAGGGCGTAGCCCGCGTCGAGCGCGTAGCCGTCGAAGAAGTGCTCTGCGTCCAGCAGCACGCGCTTGCCAGCGCTCGCGAGGAACGCGATCGACTCCCCGATCATGTTCAGGTTCTCCTCGCGCGAGACGCGCAGCACCTTCTCGACGTGCAGCGGCGAGGCCTTCCCCACCAGCGTGCAGGCCGGCGCGAAGCACTCCGCGAGCACGCGCAAGCCGTCGTCCGCCGCCGCCTCGATCCCGCGCCGGCGGGTCATCCCGAAGGCGACGATCTCGGCGTGCGCGAACGGCTCGTGCTCGAGCAGCTCGAACAGCGCCCGCTCCTTCGGGTTGGACGCGGGAAAGCCGGCCTCGATCTTCTCGACGCCGAGCTCGTCGAGCGCGTGCACGACGCGCAGCTTCTCATCCGCCGTCAGGCTCAACCCGCCGCCGCCCATGCCGTCGCGCAGGGTTGCGTCGTAGAGCTCGATTCTTGCCATGGGGCGCTCTCAGCCGCTCGCGGCGCTCCGCGACTGCGCCGGGACCGCCTCCGGGGCCTCGCCGGCGGGCGTCTCGAGCGCGGGGGCGCTCACCACGTCAAGCCACTCCCGGTAGCGCTCGGTGCGACCGTGGATCGCGTCGTCGAAGGCCGCCTGCAGCACGCGCGTGATCTCGCCCGGACGGCCCGTGCCGATCGCGTGATCGTCGATCTCGCGCACCGGCACCAGCTCAGCCGCGGTGCCCGACAGGAAGACCTCGTCGGCGAGGTACATCTCCGCGCGCGCCACGTTGCGCTCGACCACCGTGTAGCCGAGGTCCTGGGCGATTTGGATCACCGAGCGACGCGTGATCCCGTCGAGGATCGAGTTGTGCTGGCCGGGCGTGGCGATCTCACCCTCGCGCACCACATATATGTTCTCGCCCGTGCCCTCGCACACGTGGCCGTGTTCGTCGAGCAGGATCGCCTCCTCGTAGCCGGCCTTGGTCGCCTCGATCTTCGCCAGCACGCTGTTGAGGTACTGGCCGGAGGCCTTGGCGTGCGGGATCAGCGAGCGCGGGCCGATCCGCTCCCACGAGGAGACCTTCGCGCGCACGCCGTTGCGCATCCCCTCCTCCCCCAGATATGTCCCCCACTCCCAGCAGGCGATCGTCACGTCGACCGGCGAGTCGAGCGGGTTGAGCCCCATCGAGCCGGACCCGCGGAAGACGATCGGGCGGATGTAGCAGGAGGAGAGTCCGTTGCGCGCGACCAGCTCCAGTGTCGCCGCGCGCAGCTCCTGCGCGGTGTAAGGCACCGGCATGTAGTAGAGCTCCGCGGAACGCAGCAGCCGCTCGATGTGGTCGAGGTTGCGGAACACCGCCGGGGGGTGGGTGGGGTTCAGATCCGTGTCGTAGCAGCGCACACCCTCGAACACCCCCGTGCCGTAGTGCAGGCCGTGCGTCAGGACGTGGACCTTGGCGTCCTCCCAGGGAACGAAGTCTCCGTTCATCCAGATGAGGTCTGTGGGTTCCAAGATCCTGCTCCTGTTCTCGTCTCGCTGATTGGGGAAGTGGCCGGGTTGCCAAGTCCCATTATGCATGGCAGAGGAGGCCCGGCTCGCCGCCTCTATAGGTAGTACAGCACCGCCCGCGTCGCGTCGGCCGTGCTGGCGGCGCCTCCCAGGTCGGGGGTGCGCACGCCGTCGTCGAGCGCGCGTTCCACGGCTGATTCTACCTCCAGCGCCTGCTCATCCATGTCGAGGCTGTTGCGCAGCATCAAAGCGGCGGAAAGGAACATGGCCATCGGATTGGCGATCCCCTCCCCCGCGATGTCCGGCGCCGAGCCGTGCACCGGCTCGTACAGCCCCGGCGCGCGCGGCTCGCGGTCCCCCAGCGAGGCGCTCGGGAGCATCCCGATCGAGCCCGTCAGCATCGCCGCCTCGTCGGAGAGGATGTCCCCGAACATGTTCTCGGTCAGCAGCACGTCGAAGTGGCGGGGGTTGGCGATCAGTTGCATCGCGGCGTTGTCGACCAGCATGTGCTCGAGCTCGACGTGCGGATATTCGCGGTCCTGCACGCCGCTCACCACCTCGCGCCACAGTCGCGATGTTTCCAGCACGTTCGCCTTGTCGACGCTCGTCACCTTCGTGTGCGCCGCGTTGAATGCCGTGCGCGCCACCCGTTCGATCTCCTCCACCGTGTAGGCGCAGAGATCGCTGGCGCGCTCTGGCGTGCGCGTCTTCTCGCCGAAGTAGATCCCGCCGGTCAGCTCGCGCACTACCAGCAGATCGACGTCTTCGATCCGCTCGCGCCGCAGCGGCGAGGATTCATACAGCTGGCGCAGCGGGCGCACGGGGCGCACGTTCGCGTACAGCTCGAGGCCCTGGCGCAGCTCGAGCAGGCCCCGCTCCGGGCGCGGCGCCCCCGACACGGTGCTATCCCACTTCGGGCCCCCCACCGCACCGAGCAGCACCGCGTCGGCACGCTTGCAGGCCGCCAGCGTCTCCGCGGTGAGCGGCTGGCCGTGGGCGTCGATCGAGGCGCCGCCGATCGGCCGCTCGTCGAGCTCGAACTCCCCCACGGCGTTCAGCACTTCACGCGTCGCCGCCATGATTTCCGGCCCGATCCCGTCGCCGGGAAGTATCGCTATGCGCTTGCTCATCGGAGTCTCCTCTGCAGCCGCCGAGGAGGAAGCGTATCCGGGTAGTGCCTCGCCCGCGAGCGGAGGATCGGAGGGGCCAGTCACAGCGCGGTGGTGTCCGCCCCCACCAGCGGATGGGCGGGATCCGCTCCACTCGCCCGC
>CAYNGQ010000538.1:0-1977 GCA_964396735.1 uncultured Solirubrobacteraceae bacterium
GGGGGTCCCGTACGTGACGACGATCCACGCGACCGAGCACGGGCGCCACCAGGGGTGGGGGGAGGACGAGCCGCAGGCCCACATCCACGCGGTGGAGAAGTGGATGGCGGGGCGCGCGGACTCGGTGATCACCTGCTCGCACTACATGCGCGGCCACGTGGCCGACATCTTCGACATCGACGAGAACCGGGTGACGGTGATCCCGAACGGGATCGACCCGCGCGACCTGCGCCCGGTGGGGGATCTGGAGGCGTTGCGCCGGGAGTTCGCGCAGCCCCAGGAGCGCCTGGTGGTACTGGTGGGGCGCCTCGTGTACGAGAAGGGTTTTCAGCTTGCGCTGGACGCGTTGCCCGGGGTGATCGAGCACGTCGGCAACGTGCGCTTCCTGGTGGCCGGCAGCGGCACGCACGAAGCGGAGCTGAAGGCACAGGCGGAGCGTCTCGGGCTGCTGGCGCACGGCGCCTTCCTCGGGTGGATCGGCGACGACGCGCTGCACTCGCTGTACCGGATCGCGGACCTCTGCGTGGTGCCCTCGATCTACGAGCCGTTCGGGTTGGTCGCGCTGGAGGCGATGGCGTCTGGCTGCCCCTGCATCGTCGCCGATACAGGTGGCCTGCGTGAGGTGGTGCCGGCGGGCGAGCGCGTCGGCCTGCGCTTCAACGGTGGTGACGCGGCCCACCTCGGCACGATGATCGAGCGCCTGCTGACCGACGATGAGCTGCGCGAGCGCCTGGTGGCGGAGGCTTCAGAGCACGTGCTGGGCTTCGACTGGAGCGATGTGGCGCGCCGCACGCGCGGCGTGTACCGCGACCTGACGGCGGGCGGGCGTGCTGGCCGCAACGGGGACGCGCACCGCAGGCCGGTGTCCCCCGGCTTCGGTCAGCGTGTGTGATGGCGCCAGCGCTTCTTGATTTGGGTGGGAGCTGGATTGGGACCCACTCGCCTCGTGCCCGCCCGGCCTGTGGTTGCCCGGCCAGCGCTTACCTGGCCTGGGCTCACCCGCCCCGGCAGGGGGTGGGGCAGGCGTAGTGCACTCCCTGCGCGTAGCGGTGATGCGCCGTGTGTACCGGGTGGCGTGGCGGGGAGTGCAGTTGCGCGCAATGCTGTGGCGGCGCAGCAGCAGCGGCGTGAAGTGCCTGTTGACCCACGGCGAACAGGTGCTGCTGGTGCGCCACACTTATGGCCGGCGCAACGTGTGGTATCTGCCCGGTGGCGGGGTGCATCGCGGCGAGCCGCCGCTGCATGCGGCCGCGCGGGAGATGGAGGAGGAGCTCGGCCTGCGCGACCTGGAGCTGCGCGAGCTGGCCACGTTCGAGACGCGCCTCGAGCGGATCGCGGTGCGCCTGACGTGCGCGCACGCCGAGGTGGCGGACCCCTCCCAGGTGCGCGTCGAACCCGTGGAGATCGCCCAGGTCGGATGGTTTGCCCGCGATCGGCTGCCAACTCCGCTTGGCTCCGAGGAGCGGGCGCTCATAGATATGCTCCCGTGATGGGAATGCTGGAGGGATTGATGCAGGATGATTTTCCGCTGAGCCTGCAGCACGCGCGGCGGCGCATGCGCGACTGTCACCCGGCGGCGCGGGTGTTGACGCTCACGCCGGAGGGGAGCGAAAGCGCCAGCTTCGGAGAGGTGTGCGAGCGCGTCGACCGCCTCGCGCGGGTGCTGAAGCGTCTGGGGATCGAGCAGGGCGATCGCGTGGGGACGTTCGCGTGGAACAACCAGCGCCACTTCGAGCTGTACATGGCGGTGCCGTGCGTCGGGGCGGTGCTGCACACGCTCAACATCCGCCTGTTCGCAGAGCAGCTCACATACATCGTCAACCACGCGGACGACAAGGTGATCTTCGTCGACGACTCGCTCGTGCCGCTGCTGGAGCCGCTGGCGCCGACCTTCCACAAGGTGCGGCACTTCATTTTGATGGGAGACCCCGCCCACCCTGGAGATTCGAATCCCGCCCACCCCAGCCTCCCCAACGT
>CAYNGQ010000539.1:0-6152 GCA_964396735.1 uncultured Solirubrobacteraceae bacterium
GACCGACCGCACCTTCCTGCTGCACGTGGGCGGCAAGATCGAACAGCGCAATAAGCACTCGCTGAAGACGCGCGACGATCTCTCGATGGTGTATACGCCGGGCGTCGCGCGTGTATGCATCGCGATCCGCGACGACCCTGACAAGGCATCGCAGTACACGATCAAGCGCAACACCGTGGCGGTCGTCTCCGACGGCACCGCGGTGCTCGGCCTGGGCGACATCGGTCCGGCGGCGGCGATGCCGGTGATGGAGGGCAAGGCGTGCCTGTTCAAGGAGTTCGCGGGCGTGGACGCCTTCCCGATCTGCCTCGACACCAAGGATCCTGACGAGATCGTGCGCACCGTGAAGCTGATGGCGCCGGGCTTCGGGGGGATCAACCTCGAGGACATCTCCGCGCCACGCTGCTTCGAGATCGAGGAGCGCCTACAGCAGGAGCTCGACATCCCCGTCTTCCACGACGACCAGCACGGCACCGCGGTGGTGGTGATGGCGGCACTGCTGAACGCCGTGAAACTCACCGACCGGTGCCTGGAGGACCTGAAAGTGCTGGTGATCGGCCTCGGCGCAGCGGGGATCGCGGTCACCAAGATCATGCGCGAGGCAGGCGTGCGTCACATCATCGGCGCCGACTCCAAAGGGGCGCTGCACGTGCACCGCGAGGACTACCTCGACGGCACGATGAACCAAGTGAAGCGATGGTTTGCGGAGGTGACCAACCCCGAGTGCCGCGCCGGCGCTCCGGCCGACGTGATCGACGGCGCCGACCTGCTGATCGGGGTCTCCGGCGCGCGCGCCCTGCCGGCGGAGGCGCTCGCGAAGATGAACGACGACGCGATGGTGTTTGCGATGGCCAACCCCAACCCCGAGGTGATCCCCGAGGAGGCGGCCCCGTACGTGCGGATCATGGCGACCGGCCGCTCGGACTACCCCAACCAGATCAACAACGTGCTGTGCTTCCCGGGGATCTTCCGCGGTGCGCTGGACGTGCGTGCGCCGGCGATCACCGAGGCGATGAAGATGGCCGCCGCGCGCGCGATCGCCGAGATCGTCCCCGAGGAGGAGCTGCGCGAGGACTACATCATCCCCTCCGTCTTCAACCGCGACGTGGCGCCCGCGGTGGCGGCGGCCGTCGCCGAGCAGGCGCGCGCCAGCGGCATGGCCCTCGCCGGCCAGGAGGTCGGCTTCGCGCAGGCCGACACCGCCACGGGGGCCCCCGCCCCGGCGTGAGGCGATGCGGGTCACGCTCACCGGCGCGACGGGCCTGATCGGGAGCACGCTCGTCGCGGCGCTGGTGGGCGACGGCACGGAGGTCACCGTGCTCTCGCGCAGCCCGGAGCGAGCCACGACACGGCTGGGCGTGCCGGCGGTGGGCTGGGACCCGCTGAGCGAGCCGGCGCCGAAGCAAGCGCTCGAAGGACGCGACGCGGTGGTGCACCTGGCGGGCGAGAACGTGGCGCAGCGCTGGAGCGCGAGCGCCAAGCGGGCGATCCGCGAGAGCCGCACGCTCGGCACGCGCCACCTGGTGCAAGGGCTGAACGCATGCGCCTCGGGAGGCGGCCGGCCGGCGGCGCTGGTGAGCGCCTCGGCGATCGGCTACTACGGCCCCCACGGCGAAGAGCCACTCGACGAGGAGGCGCCTCCCGGGGGCGACTTCCTCGCGCAGGTGTGCGTCGCCTGGGAGACACAGGCCCGTGCGGCGCAGGAGCTGGGGCTGCGCACGGTGCAGGTGCGCACCGGTGTCGTGCTCGATCCCCGCGGCGGGGCGCTGGCGAAGATGCTGCCCCCCTTCCGGATGGGCGTCGGCGGCCCGGTGGCGGGAGGCCGCCAGTACGTGTCGTGGATCCACGTCGACGACCTCGTGGGGCTGATACGGGCGGCGTTGAGCGACGGGCGCTGGTTGGGCCCCGTCAACGGGACGGCGCCCGAGCCGGTCACCAACCGGGAGCTCTCACGCGCGCTGGGGCGAGCGCTTCACCGCCCGGCGCGGCTGCCGGTGCCGGGGGCGGCGCTGGGGCTGCTGTATGGGGAAATGGCGCAGATCGTCACCGCTGGCGCACGCGTGTTGCCGGCGAAGCCGCTGATGCTGGGCTACGAGTTCCGCCACCCCCATCTCGACGAGGCGCTGGGAGCCGCGCTGAGCCGAGGCTGATCGCTCCCTGCCAGAGCCCCTTTGGGGGCGATCGACCCTCGCAAGCGGTGGTGGGCCGGCGCGACTTCAGCCTTCAGGCGACAGCTGGAGCGCCCGGTAGAACACCAGCCGCTCGCCGTGCACGCGGTCGACCGCGTAGCGGGAGAAGGTGGTGTCGCCATTGGGCAGCACCGAGTAGTGCCCCAGCACCGAGTCGCGGTTGTGAATTCCAAAGAACTTGCGGATCACCGTCTCGCGGTCGTTGCCGCGGCGCCCCGCGCGGTGGATCGCGAGCAGCACGGCGCTCATCGCCTCATACCCATACAGCGCGTAAGGCCCGGCGGTGCGGTGGAAGCGAGCGCGGTATTCGGCGAGCACCCGCTGCGCGGGCGGCGGGTAGAGCGCGAACGGCAGCAGCGGCGTGGTGAGGTAGGTGTGCGCCGCCGCCGAGCCGATCTGAGCGGCGAACGATGGTTCGGCGAGGCTGCTCGGACCCAGCAGGCGCAGGTGGGAATCGGCGGCGTGCAGCTGCTGCCACAGCGCGATCGCGCCGGCATCGGGGGTGCCGCTGAAGAACACCGCGCGGGCGCCGCTCGCGAGCACCTTGTGGACCTCCCCGGAGAATTCCGTGCTGGAGGTGGTTTCGATCTGGTCTTCGCCCAGCACGTCGATACCGGCCCGTTTGGCGTCTTCGGCGAAGATCGAAGCGAGCGGGGCATTGAAGGGGTCGAGGTCGTCGATCACATACACGCTCGGCAGGTGCAGCACGCGCATCAGGCGCACCTGAGCGGCGGCCTGCACCTCGTCGCCGGGCATCATGCGCACGAAGGTGCGCTGCCCGCTGGGATAGAAGCGTTCAGGTTCGTCCTGGCCGGCGTCGAGCGAGGAGGTGAGCCCGACGTAGGGGCTGGAGGGGCTCACCTGGAGGATGCCGGCGCCGTTGACGAACGACAGCGAGACGGCGGTGGCGGCGGAGTCGAGCTCGCCGATGTAGGCGATCGTGGAGGTGTCCTGCGTGGCGACGCGGGCGTTGGAGGCGATGATCCCGGGGTCGGCTTCGCCGGTCTTGGGGTTGGCGTCGTCGAGCGAGGCGTAGTCGATCTTGAAGCGCCCCACGCGCCCCCCAACCTGCGCGAGGGCGAGCTTCTCGCCGTTTTCGATCTGCAGCGAGGCGGATGCGAGCGGACCCTGCAGGGGGAGGCTGGAGTAGACGGTGAGCTGGCCGGGGAGCGTGACGGCGGTCGAGACCCCGACTCCGCCGCACCCGGAGAACAGAGCGAGCGATGCGGGCAGCACGAGCGACGCGAGCCCGGCCTGCACGAAACGGGGCACGAGCCCCGGGGGTTGACGCAGGCGCGCGAGCAGGGCCGGTCCGGCTAGCGCAAGACGAGGCCAGCCGAGCCGCACGGGCCAGTCAGGCGCCGCTGCGGCGGCGGCCCGGCAGGTAGCCGGCAGCGATCCGTACGCAGGCGCCCACCAGCATGATCAGGGCGGCGAGCATGAACGCGTCGAACCCCTTGGCGCCCAGTGCCCAGAGCACGATCCAGACGACCAGACCGGTAGTGATGGCTGTGATCAATCCCATCGTCTGCGCATCCTACCGGGCGAGCGGGCGGCGTGTCTCGTTACCGCCGCAACCCGGCGGCCAGCTCGGCGACCAGCGCGCCCACCGCGCCGGCCGGGTCCTCGGACTCCGCGGCGGCGCGCACCAGCCGCGAGCCGACGATCACCCCATCGGCGCCGGCATCGGCCGCCTGGCGGGCCTGCGCGGGGGTGGAGATCCCGAAGCCCAGCGCCACCGGCACCGCGGTGGCGGCCTTGGCGCGGGCGACAACGTCAGCGAAGGTCTCGGCAAGCGCCGCCCGCTCCCCCGTGGTGCCAACCACCGAGACGGTGTAGAGAAATCCCCGCGCGCGGGCGCCGATCTCCGCCAGGCGCTCCGGCGGCGTGGTGGGCGCCACCAACGGCACGAGCGCCACCCCGTGCGCATCACAGGCGGCCAGCACCTCGGCGGCCTCCTCGAACGGCAGGTCGGGCACGATCAAGCCACTCGCGCCGGCGCGCGCCAGCCGCTCCACAAACGCCCCGGCGCCCGGTGCGAGCACCATGTTGGCGTAACACATCAGCACCACGGGGACGCTCGGGGAGAGAGCGCGCGCGACCTCCAGCACCCCGGCGAGACTGGCGCCGGCGGCGAGCGCGCGCGTGGCGGCCTCGTGGATCACGGGCCCGTCGGCCAGCGGGTCGGAGTAGGGCACGCCCAGCTCGAGGATGTCGGCGCCCCCCTGCACGCACGCCTCGCCGATCCGGATCGAATCGGCGAGCGTGGGAAAGCCGCCCATCAGGTAGGGCATCAGCGCCGCGCGGTGCTCGCTCTGCGCGCCGGCGAACGCAGCGCCAATCCGGTCGATGCCGTGCGTGCCGGTACCGCTGTGCGCGACCCCGCCCGCCGGAGCCGGATTTGAACCCGCCCACCCGGAGGCACCATCCCCACTCCCGATCCCGACGGAGCTCCCAGCGCTCATGACAGCGCCAGCACCTCCGCCAGATCCTTGTCCCCACGGCCGGAGAGGCACACGAGATCGAGCTCGCCCTCCGGCTGGGCGAGCACCCAGGCGAGCGCGTGCGCGCTCTCGAGCGCCGGGATGATGCCCTCTAGGCGCGCCAGCTCGCGGAAGGCGGCGAGCGCGTCGCGGTCGGGGACGGCGACGTAGCGGGCGCGGCCGCTGTCGCGCAGGTGGGCATGTTGGGGGCCGGTGCCGGGGTAGTCGAGGCCGGCGGAGACCGAGTGCGCTTCGATGATCTGACCCTCCTCGTCCTGCATCACCGCCGAGAGCGCGCCGTGCAGCACCCCCGCGCGGCCGCCCACCGTCAGCGGGGCGCCGTGGCGCGGCGTTTCGATCCCCTCCCCCCCGGCCTCCACGCCGACCAGCTCGACGCCGGGATCGTCGAGGAACGCGGAGAAGATCCCCAGCGCGTTGGACCCCCCGCCGACGCAGGCGATCACGCGCGCCGGCAGGCGCCCCTCGCGCTCATGCAGCTGCGCGCGCGCCTCGTCGCCGATCACCCGCTGCAGGTCGCGCACCATCGCCGGGTAGGGCGCCGGGCCGACGACCGAGCCGATCACGTAGTGAGTGTCCGCCACGTTGGTCACCCAGTCGCGGATCGCCGCCGAGGTGGCCTCCTTGAGCGTGCGCGCGCCCGCGTCCACCTGATGTACGGTTGCGCCCAGCAGCTCCATGCGCTGCACGTTGGGCCGCTGGCGGCGGGTGTCCTCGGCGCCCATGTAGATCTCGCAGCGCATGTCCAGCAGCGCGCACACGGTCGCGGTCGCCACGCCGTGCTGCCCCGCCCCCGTCTCGGCGATGATCCGCCGCTTGCCCATCCGCCGCGCCAGCAGCGCCTGGCCGAGCGCGTTGTTGAGCTTGTGCGAGCCGGTGTGGTTGAGGTCCTCGCGCTTGCAGTACACCGGCCGCCCGCAGCGCTCCGAAAGCCGCTGCGCGAGATAGAGCGGCGTAGGCCGCCCCCCGAAATCGCGCAGCAGCCCGTCCAGCTCGGCGCGGTAGCCGGCATCCTCGCGGGCCTGCACCCACGCCCGCTCGAGCTCCGCCAGCGCGGGCATCAGCGTCTCGGGGACATACTGCCCCCCGTACCGTCCGAAGCGGTGCTCGATCGTGCTCACGGGGCGAGGTTATCGGGGTGGTGGGAGTTGGGATGGTGCCTCCGCGCTGAAGCGCTGCGGCGGGCGGGGTCGCGCGCTGAGATTCCCGCGCGGGGCACCAATCTCGCTCACGCCGGGGCGCTCACCGGGGCAGAGTCGCTCACCGGCACGGAGTCGCTCACCGGCACAGAGTCGTTCACCGCGGCGAAGAACGCGCGCAGGCGCTCCGGGTCCTTGCGCCCCGGGGCCGCCTCTGTGCCGGAGGCGGTGTCCAGCGCGAAGGGTCGTGCGCGGTGGCCGTACGAGGCGGCCGCGAGGATCGCCTGCGCCGCGTTCTCGGGCCCGAGGCCGCCACTGAGGAT
>CAYNGQ010000540.1:0-8659 GCA_964396735.1 uncultured Solirubrobacteraceae bacterium
CCTGCGCAATCGACGGGTCGCGGTCGAGGCCTTCCTGTGGACGATCCTCGCATGGATGCTCACGGCGCTGTGCGCCTACTTCGTCTCGGTGGCCTTCCACCTGCAGCTTCCGTTCGCGTGCGGGGTGCTCGTCGCGGTGGCCGTCGGCCTGAGCATGATCCTGCCATCGCCGCCCGCGGCGCTCGGCGTGTTCGAGGGCGCCGCGATCCTGGCTTTGAAAGCGTACGGGTTGCCGAAGTCCACGATCCTGCCGTTCGCGCTGGTGCTGCACGCGGTCAACTTCGTGCCGTTCGTGCTGGTCGGGGCCTTTTTGCTGCATTACAACGCTCGACACCCGCCGCGGGTGAAGTCGGGTGACCGGGAGGTCAGGGAACGAGTACCTGTTGGCGCTCAATAGCACGCCGCGTCAGATGCCGCGATGCCGGCTGGCACTGCCAGCGCGGCCCGCCACGCTGCCGTAATCCGGGCAGTTATTGGGACTTATAGGGTTTTAAGCCATATAAGCTGCAATAGCATGGACCCCGTTGACTAGACGGGAGCCTTGGGATGAAAGACCGTGTTGCGGAAGATGAGGAAGTTCCCCGAAACCAAGATGGCGACGGTTGCGAGATACACGAGCTCGACGGGCAGTCCAAGCGCCGCGGGCAGGATCAGGGTCGATGCCGCGGTGAGCCCATACTGAGCGCCGGCCACCGCCAGGTAGCGGGCTGCCTGATGATTGAGCGGCAGGGCGTACTCCTCGTGATGAGCCCACACGAAGAACCGCTGCAGTGTGAAATGAACCGACAGCCCGACGCAGGCGCCGATGATCAGCGCAATCTGAAAAGGCATCCCCACCACGCTGGCCAGCACGGTCGTGGTACCCAGGTACACAAGGGTCACGGCGCTGCCGGCGAGAACGTAACGAACGCCCTGGCGGAGCAGGCCGGAATCTCGCAGGCGCAGGCTCCACGCTCGCAGCGCACTGGGATCCGGGGCGCTCGGCGTTTGCGGGGGGAGTGTCACGCGCTTAACGTAGTATGCCGATGAGGCCCCGCCACCTCCGTTTGGAAGCAGTGATCGACATCGACAGCACCACGACTCTCGCCGACGGCATCCGCCGCACCGTGATCGAGCAGTCCAAGCGTGCGAACGTGGGCCACATCGGCTCGGCGCTGTCGATCGCGGACATCCTCGCCGCGCTCTACGGCGGCGTGCTCGAGCTGCCCGCGGCCGGCCCCCGGCGGGATCGCCTCGTGCTGTCGAAGGGCCACGCCTCGCTGGCGCTCTACGCGGCCCTTGAATTGACTGGGCGCCTGCCCTCCGGGACGACCGGCACCTACTGCACCGACGGCACGCTGTTGGGCGTGCATCCCGAGCGCGACCTGGACGGGGTCGACTTCTGCACGGGCTCGTTGGGTCATGGACTGCCAATCGCCGTGGGGGCGGCGCTGGCGGCGCGCCTCGATGCTTCGCCTCGCCGGGTGTTCGTCGTGATGAGCGACGCGGAGCTCAACGAGGGGTCGGTGTGGGAGGCGGTCATGTTTGCCGCCCACCACCGCCTCGCCAATCTGGTGGTGATTCTCGACCTCAACGGGCAGCAGGCGATGGGCTACACCGAGGACGTGCTCGACCTCGGCGCACCGGCGCAGCGGTGGGAGGCATTCGGCTGGGAGGTGCACGAGCTCGACGGGCACGACACATCCGCCATGCGGGCTACGATCCGGGATCTGGACTTTGCCAACGGAGCGCCACACCTCATCATCGCCCACACCACCTTCGGCAAGGGCGTCAGCTTCATGCAGAACGTGATCGACTGGCATTACCTGCCGATGACCGACGAGCAGTACGGCCAGGCGCTGTCCGAGCTGCGGGACGCGGCCGTATGAGAGACGACTTCGTCGCCGAGCTCGCCGAGCTGGCGGCAGCCGATGAGCGCGTCGTCCTGCTCACGGGCGACCTCGGCTACCTCGTGCTCGACGTCTTCTCCAACCGCTTCCCCGAGCGTTTCTTCAACGTCGGCGTGGCGGAGCAGAACATGGTCGGGATTGCGACCGGTTTAGCGGAGGCGGGTTACGTGCCATTCGTCTACTCGATCGCCACGTTCGCGACGATGCGTCCTTACGAATTCGTGCGCAATGGCCCGGTGCTCCACAACCTGCCGGTGCGCATCGTCGGCGTCGGCGGCGGATTCGACTACGGCCACAACGGGATCACGCATTTTGCGCTCGAGGACTACGCGTTGATGCGGGCACAGCCGGGCCTAACGGTCGTCGCTCCGGCCGATAGCGCCCAGGCGCGCGCGGCGGTGCAGGCCACGCGCGAGCTCGAGGGACCGATCTACTTCCGGATCGCCAAGCAGGGCACGCCGGTTCCCGGCCTGAACGGTCGTTTTGCGCCGGGCCGGGCGGAGCTCATCGGCGACGGCGCGGACGTCGCGTTGATCGCGATCGGCTCGGTTGCCGGCGAGGCGCAGCGCGCGGCGGAGATGCTCGCCGAAGAAGGCGTCGGCGCCACCGTGGCGGTCGTCTCGACCTTCAACCCCTCGCCCGTCGAGGATCTCGCCGAGCTGCTGGGAGGCGTAACGCTTGCGATCTCGGTGGAGACGCACTACCTGAACGGCGGCCTCGGCTCGCTGGTGGCGGAGACGATCGCCGAACGCGGCTTGGGCTGTCGCCTGATCCGGGCCGGCGTCGATGCCACGCCGCGAGGGCTTGCGGGCAGCCAGCGGTTCCTCGAGGACCGCTTCGGGCTCTCGGCGCAGCGGCTCGCGGCCACGGTACAGGCGGCGCTCGACACCGCCACGGCGTGAAGCTGAGCGCGGTCATCGCTTGCTACCGCGACGCTCCGGCGGTGCCGGTGATGCACGAGCGCCTGTGCAGGATGTTCGCCGAGATCGGCGCCGACTACGAGATCATCTTCGTCAACGACGGTAGCCCCGACAACGCGCGCGAGGTGCTGGCGGAGCTCGCCGGCCGCGACCCCAAGGTGGTGGTCGTCAACCACACGCGGGCCTTCGGCTCGCAGAGCGCGTTCACCAGCGGCATGCAGATCGCCACCGGAGACGCGGTGGTGCTGCTCGACGGCGACCTGCAGGACCCACCCGAGATCATCCCCCAGTTCGTGGAGAAGTGGCGGGAGGGGTTCGACATCGTCTACGGCGTGCGGGTCGAGCGCGAGACGACGGCGTTCATGCGCCGCGCCTACAAGCTCTTCTACCGCCTGTTCCGCCGGCTCTCCTACCTGAGCATCCCGCTCGACGCGGGCGACTTCGGTTTGCTCGAGCGTCGCGTCGTCGACGCGTTGAACGGCCTGCCCGAGTCCCACCGCTTCATCAGAGGGTTGCGCGCGTGGGTCGGCTACCGCCAGGTGGGGGTGCCGTATGTGCGGCCCGAGCGCATGTTCGGCAAGACCACCAACTCGCTCGTCAAGAACATCGGTTGGGCGCGCCGCGCGATCGTCTCCTTCTCCTACGTGCCGCTCGATCTGATCGCCTGGCTGGCGCTGGCTACGGTGGGCGTCTCGTTCCTCGCGCTGGTGGCGCAGCTCGTCCTGCACTTCACCGACCCCACCCTCGCGCCCAAGGGCTTCACCACGCTGATCGTCGGCATGCTGTTCATCGGCGGCATCCAATTGCTGTGCCTGGCGATCATCGGCTCCTACGTGGCGCACATCTACGAGGAGAGCAAGCATCGCCCGCCCTACCTGGTCGAGAGCGTCCTCAATCCCCCCGCCAGGGTCCCGCCGGAGAGCGCTCCCACCACGGCTCCCCCGGACGGCCCTCCCACCAAGGCCCTGGCGGAGAATGGGGCCGCGACGGTCGGGGGTGGATCGCCTGGAGCCGCGACGGTCGAGGGCGGATCGCCGCGGCGTGAGCAGGTGCGCCAGCCGTGAGCGACGCGCTCGACACGAAGCTGCCCGAGATGCTCGCCACCCGCTGCGCGATCTGCGACAGCGAGGGCAACGCCACGGAGCGCTGGCGCGCGACGTTCGACCCCGAGGCGTTCAACGCCCGCATCTTCTCGGCGCGGCGCCTGCCCGACCGCGTCCACTACCGGATGGTGGTCTGCAACAGCTGCGGCCTCGTGCGCTCGGATCCGGTCGCGGACGAGGAGCTGCTGGCGTCGCTGTATGCGTCCAGCAGCTTCGACTACGGCGAGGAGGTCGAGTCGATCCAGGCGACCTACGGCCGGGCGCTCGGCTGGCTGGAGGAGCGCTCGCCGCGGCGCGAGGCGCTGCTTGAGATCGGCTGCGGGAACGGCTTCTTCCTCCAGCAGGCGCGGCGGCAGGGCTGGCGCGAAGCGCGTGGCGTGGAGCCGAGCGCCGACGCCGTCGCCAAGGCCCCGCCCGAGCTGGACGGCGCGATCGTGCAGGACGTGATGCGCGCGGGGCTGTTCGCCCCAGAGAGCTTCGACGCCGTGTGCCTCTTCCAGGTGCTCGACCACATCTCAAGGCCCGTCGAGCTGCTGCAGGAGTGCCTCGCGGTGCTGCGACCGGGCGGGCAGATCCTCGCGCTCAACCACAACGTCAGCGCGTGGTCGGCGCGGCTGCTCGGCGAGCGCAGCCCGATCGTTGACATCGAGCACACCTACCTGTACTCGCCCGCGACGATGCGCCGCCTGTTCGCGAAGGCCGGCTTTGCCGATGCGCTGGTGCGCAGCGTGCGCAACACCTACAGCCTCGCCTACCTCACGCAGCTCGTCCCGCTGCCGGCAGGGTTGAAGCCCCGGCTGCTGGGGGCGATGCGCGCGGGCCCGGCGGGGCGCATCCGCGTGACCGTGCCCCTCGGCAACCTGTGCCTGATCGCGCGCAAGCCGGGTTGACCGCTGCGGTGAGAGCGCTTCTCAGAGGCGCCGCGGGCCTCGGCGGAGGTCGGGTGTCGCCGCGGTGAGAGCGCTCGTCACAGGCGCCGCGGGTTTCCTTGGTGCCAACCTCGTTCGGCACCTGCATGCCGCCGGCCACGAGGTCATTGCCCTGACGCGCTCCCGCGAGGCGGCGTGGCGGTTGGAGGAGGTGGTGACTGAAGTGCGGGTGCTCGAGCTCGACCTGCACGACACCGCTGCGATCGGGCAGGTCGTCGCGAACACCGAGCCGCAATGGGTATTCCACCTGGCTGCCCACGGCGCCTACTCCTGGCAGCGAGACCTCGAGGCGATGATCGCCGTGAACGTCGCCGCCACCGCGGCGCTGCTGGACGCCGCTCGCGCTGCTGGGGTGCAGGCGTTCGTCAACGCCGGATCCTCCTCGGAGTACGGCCTGAAGGCGCACGCGCCGCGCGAGGATGACTGGCTGGAGCCCAACAGCCACTACGCCATCACGAAGGCCGCGGGCAGCCACCTCACGGCGCTCGCGGTGGCGGAGGGGCTGCCGGCGGTGACGCTGCGCCTGTACTCGATCTACGGCCCTTGGGAGGACCCGGGCCGGCTGGTGCCGGCGCTGGTGCGCGAGGCGACACGCGGTGGGCTCCCGTCGCTGGTGGGCCCTGAGACGGCGCGCGACTTCGTGTACGTGGACGATTGCTGCGAAGCGCTGCTGCGCGCGGCAGAGCGCGGCGCGCCCGCTGGCCCCGGCGCGACGCTGAACATCGGCTCGGGAGTCCAGACCCGTCTGAAGGAGCTCGTCGAGGTGGCACGCGGCGCCCTGGGGGTGGCGGCAGAGCCGCAGTGGGGCACGATGGGCCAGCGCGGCTGGGACACCAACGTGTGGGTCTCCAACCCGCGCGCCGCGCTTGAGCTGCTCGACTGGAAGGCCACCACCGGCATCGGCGACGGCCTTGCCCGCACGGCCGCATGGCTGCGGGAGCGACCGCGGCTGTGGGAGCGCTACGGCGTGGAGGATGGCGCCTAAACCGCCCAAATGGCTCATTTTCCCACCCAGTGTCTTGTTTTCAAGATAAATGCAATCATCTTCAAGACGAATGTATGATATCATGGACATCGTGAATGTGTCGCGCGCATACAGCGCCGTAGCCCCGACCGTGGAGGGAGACGTTCTCGTCGTTCTCGCCGGAACGACGCAGCCGCTCACGGGTCGCCGGGTTGCAAGGCTGGCGCGACGCGGTTCGGTGGCGGCGGTCGCCAAGGCGCTCAACCGACTGGTGAGCCAGGGGATCGTCTTGCGGCAGGAGGTGCCGCCCGCATCGCTGTACACGCTCAACCGCCGGCACCTCGCGGCACCCGCCGTCGAGACCCTCGCTCTCATCCGCACCGAGCTCCTCGATCGCCTGCGCGATGCCCTCTCGACCTGGAACATCCCTCCGCTGCACGCATCCCTGTTCGGGTCCGCCGCCAGGGGCGACGGCGACATCGACAGCGACATCGACATCTTCCTTGTCCGCCCCGCCAGCGCAGACGCCGAGGACCCAACATGGGAGGCACAGCTGAGGGACCTCGGGGAGGCCGTCCTTGCGTGGACTGGCAACGATGCCAGCATCATCGACTTTGCCGAGCGGGACATCGAGCAGATGCGCAACGAGAACCCACCCGTCCTGGAGGACCTTCAACGAGACGGCATCGACCTCGCCGGGCCCCCGCTTCGCGAGCTCCTCGAGACAGCGCGATGAGCCCCAGAGCGGCGAAGGATCCCCGCTCGCGCCAGTGCGACACAGCCGATGCTCGCAAGCGACTCGCCGACGCGGAGAAGTACCTGGAGGTCGCGGAGCTCGTCGCCGGCGAGGACTCGCTGGAGTCTCACAACGTCGCCACCGGACTCGCGGTGCTCGCCGGCATCGCGGCTGCGGACGCCGCTTGCTGTAAGGCGCTCGGCGAGAGCTCCCGGGGACCCGACCACCGGGACGCAGCAAGATTACTACGCCGGATCACTCCCGGCGGCGAGGCCGGTGCGAACAACTTCGAGCGGCTGGTGGGCCTCAAGGACAAGGCTCACTACAGCTTCCTCAACGTTTCCGGGCAGGACCAAGCAGGTGCGATCCGCCGCGCCGGCCAACTGGTCGACTTCGCCCGCGAAGTCCTCCAGCGCTGATCGAGCTGCCCATGTTTTCACGGCCACCCACACACCGCATCTCCACCTCCCCGCACCGAACCGACGTCGCCAGCCAGAGCGACGAGGCTTGGCAGCCACCGCCCTTCGCCCGGCTCGACGGTCCCGCCAGCCGAGCGATCACGAGTGCCCGCCGCCTGTTCGACGTACAGGCCAGCTCGATCTGGAACGATCTCGCAGGCGAGCTGAGGACGGTCAGCGGCACGCTGCTGGACGTGGGCTGCGGCGCACAGCCCTACCGCACGCTGGTGCCCGCGGAGGTGAAGTACATCGGCATCGACACCGCCGACGCCAAGGATCGCTTCGGCTACCAGATACCTGACACGGAGTACTTCACGGGCGAGCGGTGGCCGGTGGGCGACGCCGTCGCCGACACGGTGCTGTGCACGGAGACGCTCGAGCACGTGCTCGAGCCGTTGGGGTTCCTGGCGGAAGCGAAGCGCTCGCTGCGGCCGGGCGGCCGGCTGATCCTGACTGTGCCGTTCGCCGCGCGGTGGCACTACGTGCCATTCGACTACTGGCGCTTCACCCCGTCCGGCCTGAAGCACCTGCTGGAGCAGGGCGGGTTCACCGAAATCGAGGTGTATCGCCGTGGCAACGCGCTCACCGTCGCCTGCTACAAGATAATCGCGCTGATCCTGCCGCTGCTGATGCCGCGCAAGCAAGGGTCGCTGCGGAGGCTGGCGCTGCGAATCGGCGGCCTGGTGCTCTCGCCACTGTTGGCAGCGACCGTTTTCGTGGCCAGGCTGTCGCTGCTGCGAGATGGCGGCGATGACTGCCTGGGTTACACCGTGCTTGCCAGGCGACCAGCCAGTCGGGCATGAGCGAGCCGGGCCCAGGGCAAGGCATCCATGGCGCAGCCACAGGACACCGCCGGACCGGGGACCGACTCAACCTCCGCTGAGCCCCACAACGCGGCGTCGGTGTGGCACGGGCGCCTGCGGCCGGAGCTGCCGGCGGCGCTGCTCGCGGCGGCGCTGGCGACAGCCATCGCGGTGGCGGTGCTGCAGGTGTGGCAGGCCAATCTCAGCGTGCCGCTGTACGAGAGCCCCGGCGGCGACGGGACCTTCGGCGTCGCCGTCATCAAGGGCATTCTCGAACACGGGTGGTATCTGAGCAACCCCAACCTCGGCGCGCCGTATGGCCAGCAGCTCTACAACTACCCGGTCTTCAGCGGCGACAGCCTCTACCTGGTGATCGTCAAGCTGATCGGGATCCCCTTCGGCAATCCCGCCGAGGTCGACAATCTCTTCTTCCTGCTCTGCTTCTCGCTGATCGCGCTGAGCGGCTACGCCGGGCTGCGCGCGGTGGCCATCTCGAGGGGCGCATCCGTGGTGTGCGCGGTCCTATTCACGCTGCTGCCGTATCACTTCTTCGACGGCGAGGGTCACATCTTCCAGGGCGCCTACTTCACCGTGCCGCTCGGCTGCTGGCTCGTCATCGCGGTGCTCTCCGGCAAAGCGCTGTTCGCTCGCAGCGCGACGAGGCACGGTGTCGGGAGATACCTGACCTCGCGCTCCGGCGCGACCGTGCTGGCCTGCGTGGTGATGGGCTCCTCGGACAACTACTACGCCGCCTTCACCGCCGCCCTGGTGCTGCTGGCGGCGGCGTTCACCTTCCTCGCCAACCGCGCCTTTCGGGCGCTGGCAACAGGGGGGACAGTGGCCGCGCTGGTGCTCGC
>CAYNGQ010000541.1:0-2389 GCA_964396735.1 uncultured Solirubrobacteraceae bacterium
AGCTTTGACTCGATCACGGTGCCGGAGGCCATCGCGTCGCGATTGGCCTTCAGCTCCTCGAGGTCTGTGACGAGCTGGATCGTGTCTAGCAGGCTGTCGAGACCTTCGCGGGTCTTGGCGCTGACGTCGACGAACTCGATCTCCCCGCCCCACTCCGAGGGCTGCAGTCCACGCGCGGTCATCTCGGTGCGCACGCGCTCGGGCTGCGCGCCCTCCTTGTCGATCTTGTTGACCGCCACGATGATCGGCACCTGCGCCGCCTTCGCGTGGTCGATCGCCTCCTCGGTCTGCGGCTTGACGCCGTCGTCGGCGGCGACCACGATCACCGCCAGGTCGGTCACGCGCGCGCCGCGGGCGCGCATCGCCGTGAACGCCTCGTGGCCGGGCGTGTCGAGGAACGTGATCTCTTTGCCCGCGTGGCGCACCTGGTAGGCGCCGATGTGCTGGGTGATGCCGCCGGCCTCACCCGCGACCACCTCCGTCTCGCGGATCGCGTCCAGCAGCGAGGTCTTGCCGTGGTCGACGTGGCCCATCACCGTCACCACCGGCGGGCGCTCGACGAGGTCCTCCTCGGCATCCTCGAACGTGGGCTCCACTTCCACGTCGTCGGCGGCGTGGACGATCTCGATCTCCTTGCCGAGCTCCTCGGCGACGAGCAGGATCGCGTCGTCGGCGAGCGTCTGCGTGAGCGTCGCCATCTCCCCCATGCTCATCAGCTTCTTGATCACTTCCGGCACCGGCACGCCGAGGTACTCGGCGACGTCCTTGACGGTCGCGCCGGAGTTGATGCGCACGAGGTTGGCGTCGCGGATCGCGGCGGTGTTGTCGATCGGCGCGATCGTCTCGTCGTAGGTGCCGCGGCGCCGACGGCCTCTGCGCGGCCGGCGCTGGGGCTGGTTGGCGGGGCCAGCCTGCTGACGGCGCGAGGCCTGCGAGTCGATCACCACACGGCGGCGCCCCGGCTGGCTCGCGCCCGCGGGGGCGCGCTCCCCCGTGCGCGAGTCACGCGTGGGGCGCACCCGCTCGGCGGGCGGGCCACCGCTCGCGGGGGCCCCACTCCCCACATCCGCGACGGGCGGAGCGGCGGCTGCGGGAGCCTCCGCCGGGGGCTGCAGCGGGGGTGGCGAAGTTGGCGCGACAGCTTGCGGCGCCTGTGTCGTTGAAGCTGGCGAAGGTGTGGCGATCGTCGGAGCAACCGATGCCGAGCCGTTTGCGCCAGCAGCGCCGTCGGCGTTCAACGCGCGCCGCGCGAGCGACTCGTCGATCGAGGAGGAGACCGTCTTGACGTCAACGCCGGCGGCCTTGAGTTGGGCGAGTAGCGCCTTGCTCTCGACTCCTCGTTCCTTTGCGATCTCGTGTACGCGCTTCTTGCTCATTGAATCGATTCTACGAGCTCGGGGGCTACGGTCACAGCACAGCGCAGCGCGCGAGCAATGCCGCGGCGGCGTTCGGCGAGCCGCAGACACTCCGGGTTGGGCGTAGTCCCGCCGGTACCCGCCTTGCAGAGGTAGGCGCCGCGCCCAGGAAGCGTGCCAGCGCGATCGATCACCGCACGCTGCGAGCGGGTGGGTGGGCTCTCATCCTCGCGGGCGGCAGCGATGCGCAACAGCTCCGACTTGGGCGCGATCCGTCCGCAGCCGACGCAGCGGCGCCGGGGCACATGGCCCGCTATGACGCCTGCCCCTCGGTGGCCGGCTGGGCGGGGACCTCCGCCACGGGTGCGTTTTCGACGGGAACCTCCGCGGCGGGCCCATCGGCGGACGCCTCTGCCGCGGGGGCGTCCTCGGCGGGGACGGCGCCGCCGCCGTTGGCGCTGAGCTCGCTGACACTATCGCCGGTCACGTGAGCCAGCGCCTGGTGGGCCTCCAGGCCGCAGTAGCGCGAGCCGGGCAGCGCGGCGTTGGGGCAGCGTTTGCCGTTGGAGAGGATCGCCGCGCAGCGACCGGAGACTTCCTCCTCCTCGTAGCCGTGCTCGGCCTCCTCGGCGGCGAACTCGGTCTCCGAGCGGATGTCCACGCGCCAGCCGGTGAGCCGCGCGGCGAGCCGCGCGTTTTGGCCCTCGCGGCCGATCGCCAGCGAGAGCTGATCATCGGGCACGATCACGGTGGCCTGCTTGGCCTCGTCGTCGACCAGCACCTCACGCACGCGCGCCGGCGAGAGCGCCTTGGCGACGAAGCGGGCGGGCTCTTCGTTGAAGGGGATGATGTCGATCTTCTCGCCGCGCAGCTCGGAGACCACCATCCGCACGCGCGAGCCGCGCGGGCCGACGCAGGCGCCGACCGGGTCGACACCGTCGGCGTGGGAGATCACCGCGATCTTCGAGCGGTAGCCGGGCTCACGCGCGACGTTGGCGATTTCCACGAGGCCGTCGGCGATCTCGGGGACCTCC
>CAYNGQ010000542.1:0-7445 GCA_964396735.1 uncultured Solirubrobacteraceae bacterium
GCGCTCGATCCCGACAACGCCAGGTAAGTCCCACTCGTGTTCGGGTTGTTGAAGGTGTGGACTCCAGCGCCTGTTGGATTGCCCGCAGCCAAATCGAAAGTCAGGTTGGCCGAGAGCAATCCTGCTCCCGTTCCGCTCACCGTCAGGTTGGTATTACTCAGGGTCAGTCCCTTGCCCGTGAGGTTTGGAGCTGACGTCTGCACTGGGCCGGAAGCGAGCGTGCCGCCGCTGTTGATCGCCACCCCCGAGCTGGTCTCCGCGGAGTGGCCGGAGGCGGTGTGCGGCACGATCGATATGCTGCTCACGCGGCTCGCCGGCAGCCCCGCCCGCCTGATGACGCTCGCCGTGAAAGCGCTCGAAGCGGGACCGGCGGCGATCGCCAACATCGGCGACCTCGCCTACGAGCTGGCGACGCTGCTGACCGAGGGGGCACCCCGACGCCCGCGCACCCGCATCGCGATCGAGGGGATCGCGGGCGGGCTGTGGAACATTCTCTACTGCGAGGCGCTCGCCGGCAGGGGCCACCGGCTGCCGCTGCTCTCTGAGTACATCTCCTATGTCGTGCTCACTCCCTACCTCGGCGCCGAGGCGGCGGCCGAGGCGATCGTGGCATCGCGGGCCCACCAGAACGGCGCGAGCAACGGCGCCGTGCCCACCAACGGGAAGGCACCCACGGGCGGGCAGGAGGGCGAGGACTACCGGCGTTTGGCGGAGCGCCGCTCGGCGAAGTGCGTGAACACAACCCCCACCAGCACGGAGAGCACGATCACGACGATCAAAGGCGCGTGACCCTTGCCGAAGATCCAGTTGACCTCGACCTTATTGAGGTTAAGCACGGCGAACAGGGTCGCCACCACCGCCAGCACCACCAGGCCGGTTGTGCGCGCCAGCTCGCGGTTGCTGCGTTTGGGCTTCGAGGGTGTGCGAGTTGACGCTGAGATGGCGCCATCAATGGTAGGGCATACGCGCACAGCGCCTTGAGCAGCTCCCGCCGCGCGACGGACGGCCGAGCTCCAGATAATCGGCGGGGGGCGACCCCCACCGAGGAGCGACCCACAGAAGGGCGACCCCCCGTGGCACTACCCTGCGGCGCTACCCCGCGGCGAGCTCCGACTTGACCCACGCGCAGCCGCTGGAGAGGTCTTCCACGCCGAGCGCGGCGGCGACGTTGAGCGCCATGCCGTGCCTGAAGAAGTCGTCGATCCGCTCGTCCTCGGCGCCCGACAGCCGCTGCGCGAGGCCCACCAGCTCGGCGTAGCGGCGGCGCACGCGGGCGCGCACCAGCTCATCGTCGCAGGCGGCGTAGGACTGGTGCTGGAGCATCAGGTAGTCGCGGTCGCTGGAGAGCAGCTCCACATACGCCTTGCCCATCGCCTCGAGGGCATCCTCGCACTCCGCCGGCGCCCGCCCCTCGCGAAAGTCGGCGGCGGCGCGCTCGAAGGTGGCCGCGATCCGTTCGAAGCTGCGCTCCAGCGCCGCCAGGAACAGCTCGCGCTTGTTGCCAAACAGCGTGAACACGTACGGCTGGGCGACCCCCACGCGCCGCGCGATGCGCTCCACCGGGGTGCCGTGCAGGCCGCCGTGCGCGAACTCGTGCACGGCGGCGGCGATCAGCTCCTCGCGGCGCTCCGCGGCTGGCACGCGCGTGCGGGCGGGCTCGATGCTCACGCGGCCTCCCCAACCATACCCACGGGCATGATCGCCTCCTCGCGCTCGGCACGCGTCTGGAAAGGCAGCGCGAGCACCGCCAGCACGCCGGCGGCGAGCATCGCCACGGCCACCCACAGCGCCGGCTCAAGGCCATTCACAAACGCCTGCGGAGAGCCGTAGCCGCCGGCGTGGGTGAAGATCGTGGCGAGCACCGCCACCCCCAGCACGCCGCCGGTCTCGCGGATCGCGTTGGTCGCGCCCGATGCCTGCCCGGCCTGGTCGGCGCGCACCGCGGAGAGCACCGCGTTGGCGGAGGGGGCGAACACGAGCGCCATCCCCGCGCCCGCCATGATGAACGGGACGATCATCTCCCCGTAGGGTGTGTGGGTCGAGAGGATCGACGCCAGCCACGCCAGCGCCCCGGCCTGCAGCGCGAGGCCCGAGAGCATGAACGGGCGGCTGCCGAAGCGCTGCGAGAAGATGCCCGCGAACGGGGCGACCACCATCGTGGCGCCTGTCCACACGAGGATCTTCAACCCCGCCTCGAGGGGGCTGTTGCCGAGCACGTCCTGCATGAACTGCGATAGGAAGAAGATCGACCCAAACATCCCGAAGTACATTGTGAGCGAAGCGAAGTTGGTCACCGCGAAGGCGCGGTGGGTGAAGAATGACATCGGCAGCATCGGCTCGCTCGTGCGGCGCTCCCAGAGGACGAACAGCGCAAGCAGCACGGCGCCCGCGCTCAGCGAGGCGAGGATCGTGGTGGAGGTCCAGCCGAGCGACTGCGCGCGCACGATCCCGAACACGATGCCGAACGCGCCGGCGGACGCCAGTGCCAGGCCGCGGAGGTCGAGCGTGCCGTTGGGCCCGTGGCTTTCGCGCAGGCGGGTGGCGGCCAGCGGCAGCAGCACGAGGCCGATCGGGACGTTGATCCAGAAGATCCAGTGCCAGGAGATGCTCTGCACGACGGCGCCTCCCACCAGCGGGCCGAGCGCCACGGCCGAGCCCGAGACGCCCGACCATACCCCCAGTGCCATCCCGCGGCGAGCGGCGGGGAAGGCCTCGGCGAGCAGCGTGAGCGTCAGCGGCGTGACCATCGCCGCGCCCATCCCCTGCACCGCCCGGGCGGCGACCAGCAGCTCGGTGCTTGGCGCCAGCGCAGCGCCGGCGGAGGCGGCGGTGAACAGCGAGAGCCCCGCGAGGAACATGCGCCTGCGTCCGAAGCGGTCGCCGAGCGCGGCGCCGGTGAGCAGCAGCACCGCGTACGCCAGCACGTAGGCGTTGACGGTCCACTCCAGCGACTGGATCGAGGCGCCGAGGTCGCGGTGGATCGAGGGCAGCGCGATCGACACCACGAGGTTGTCGAGGACGACCATGAACAGCGCCATGGAGACGATCCCCAGGGTCCAGTTATTTGTGCGCGAGGTGCTCATCTGCCTTCTCCTTGCCATGCCACCAACCCCCAATCGCTCTCAGATAGTCCGCGCCGGGGGCAAGGTGTAATTAGTGATTGCTAACTAACGTTAGATTAGCAGCGACTAATAATCTTGTCAAGAGAGGTGTGGCGAGGAGCGTGCCAGGTGGAGCCGGCGAGCCTCTTAGGGACGCGCGAGGTGGAGCCGGCGAGCGCTTGTCGCTGGGCATGGAGGCCCAGCGCCCGGGCGCTTGTGGGCACACGCCGCCGCGCGGATGCGCACCAAAATGCCCTGCCCGCCCACCACCGGCGCAACCTCTCGACCACCGCGGTGTTGGCGAGCAGGTGAGTGTCTGCGCGGCGGCGAAATAGTCAGACGATGATGCGACGGGCGTTGCCGATGGCGTGCGCGCTGGCTCTTGGAGCCGTGGGAGGCGTGCTGCTCGGAGGCTGCGGGGGTGGAACGAAGACGGTCACCGTTTCGGGCGCCCCCGCGGCCACGGCCGGTGCCCAGGCCGGCGCGCACACGAGCTCCACCCCATCCACGCCCGCCCACACAACGTCCACCACGACAACCACCACGGGCACATCGAGTGCGAGCGAACAGCCCACCAGCACCACCCGCACCGCTCCCGCGCCCGCCTTCGTACACGGGGGGCAGTCGGCCGGGCAGCCCCCTTCCGCCGAAGCCACCGCCGCAGCCGCGGTCGTGAGCGCCCACGGGTATACGGTTGGGGATATCTCCGAATATCACCCCAACCAGACGCTGCGGGTGCTGATCGGGACGCGCAGCGGCTCCGCCGACGGCTACAACCACCTCGCCTTCTTCTTCCTCGGCGGTCACTATCTCGGCACCGACTCCAGCCAGCCCAGCGCCTCGATCCGGGTCGTCAGCCAGAGCGATACCGAAGTCGCCATCGCCTACGCGCTCTACCGCTCCCACGACCCCCTCTGCTGCCCCTCGGGCGGGCAAACCACCGTGCGCTTCCAGCTCAACAACGGCCAGCTCGTCCCACTCGAGCCGATCCCGCCCGCCAGCTCTTCCTCAGGCCTTTCGCGGCAGTAAGCCCTATCTTGATGGGGTGCAATAACCCCCATTCGAGGAAGGAGTACCCATGAGCGCGAAGATCGATGGTCCCGCCGAGGCGCTTTTGCGAGGCAAGAACTTCTGCAACGTCTCCACCCTGCGCCCCGACGGCTCAGTGCACGCCGCACCGGTGTGGGTCGACGTGCAGGACGGGCTGCCCACGGTCAACACCGCCGAGGGCCGCGCGTGGCCGCGCAACCTCGAACGCGATCCCCGCGTCACGCTGACGGTGCAGAACATGGACAACCCCTACGAATACCTCGCGATCCGCGGGCGCGTCGCCGAGCGCACCCACGAGGGCGCCGACGCACACATCGACGCGCTTGCGATGAAGTACCTCGGCCAGGACACCTACCCCTATCGGCAGCCCGGAGAACAGCGGGTGATCATCCGCATCGAGCCGGAATACGTGCACACCTACGGAGCCTAGGGCCTATCTCGGTGGGGACGTGGATCTGATGCCCACCCACCGTCGAGTGTCGAGTGAGGCGATCGATCGATGCCCACCCACCCGACGGCGTGGTGGGCCCACGTCGAGCCCGAGGACGAAGCCTCACGAAGGGGGCACACAGCCCGCAGGGCTGGGTCGGCCGCATCCAGTGTGCGGGCCCTCCGAGATAGGCCCTCAAGAGGGGTCGGCGTGTCGCAATAGCCTCCGCCACCACGACGCCGCTCGCGGCTGGGCCCGCAGCCACTCGTCTCGCAATACCAGCTGTCCCCGTTCACGCGCATTCAGCACGCATTTGGTGTGCGCGTGGCGGCGGCGGCGGGTGTCGCCTTCCGGCGCGATCAGCATGTGCTCGCTGAGCGCGGGCAGGTGATGGCCGCAAATCGGACACCTGTACGTCGCGGGCTTGCGATTGGCCGCGCGACGCACCGTCCACCATGGGGCCGGCGGAAGGCGTGGCGGGGACACAGCCCCATTGTGGCCCCTCTCGGCGCGACCCTGGTGGCGGTCGGCGTCGGCGTTGCGCTCGCGCTCGCCAAAACCCAGCTGCAGCGGCGCTCCTCCCCCAGTTCTGAGCCCAAGCGCCGGCGGCCAGCGCTGCTCCCTGGCGAGCCCTACGCGGAAGGGCTGCGACGCGTGATTCTCGGGCAGCTCGACGTCGCGGTCGAACTGCTCGAGTCTTACCGCGGCGGGACTGGGGAGCACACCGTGCACGAGACCCGCAAGGCGCTCAAGCGCCTGCGCGCACTGCTGGTGCTGCTGCGCGCCGAGCTCGGCGGCAAGCGCTACGCGCGCGAGAACGCCGCATTGCGCGACTGCGGCCGGCGCCTCGCCGGTGCGCGCGACGCGGAGGTGATGCTCGGCACGCTCGACTCCCTCGTGCAGCGCGACCCCTCGCGTTTCACGCGCAGCGCCGCGGTCCGTACGCTGCGCGCGCAGCTGCTCGCCGAGCGCGACACCGCCGCCGCGCATGCCATCCACGACCCCCGCGTGCGGGGGGAGGTGGTGATCGAGCTGCTCGCCGTGCGCGCGCGTGTTGAGCGCTGGGAGCTGCGCGAACGCGGCTTCCGGCTGCTCGCGCCCGGCCTGGAGGACATCTACACGCGCGGGCGCGGGCGGATGCGCGTCGCGCGCCGGCGCCAGAGCGTGGAGGCGCTGCACGCGTGGCGCAAACGCGTCAAGGAGCTCCGCTACGCCGCCGAGACGCTCGACCGCGGCGGCAAGTCGTACAAGCCGGTGCGCCGTGTCGCCCGCCGCGCCGACCGGCTCGGGGAAATGCTCGGCGAGGAGCACGACCTCGCGCTGCTCGAAGCGCGGGTGCGCGAGCGCTCGCGCCAGTTCTTTGCGGGCGAGCGCAAGACACGCAAGCGGCTGCTGGCGCTGATCGCCTCTCGGCGGCGCAAGCTGCGAAAGCGTGCCCTGCGTGAGGGCGAGCGCCTCTACCAGCGCCCGCCGCGGCGCTTCGTGCGCCGGCTGAAGCGCGCGCGGTAGGCGCGCTCGATCCGCCTCGACAACTCGCGCACGTCCGGCAATTCAACTTCAGGGCCGCGCCGCCACCGCCGATGCATGGGGCGAGCGGGGATGCACACGACGATGCGAACACGACCCCTCCCGGCCACCGTCATCCTGGCCCTGCTGGTGGGTGGGCTGGGGGTGCTGATGCTGCACACGCTCGCCGGCATGGGCGGCGTCCCGCGCGGGGGGATCCTCGACCACACGATCTACGGCCTGCTGATGGTCACCTCGGCCTGCACGGTGCTCGCTCGCGGCGTGGTCGTGCGGGCGCAGCGCACCGCGTGGCTGACGATGGGCGCGGGCCTTGCGTGCTGGTGCCTGGGCGACCTCTACTACGCGCTGTTCCTCGAAGGCCCGGGCGCCGCCGGCGGCAGCATCTCGCCCGCCGACGCGCTCTACCTCGTCTTCTACCCCTGCTGCTATGTCGCGCTCGTGCTGCTGCTGGGCGCCCACCTGCGCGAGCTGCGCATAGGGATGTGGCTGGACGGCCTGATCGGCGGACTCGCCGCCGCCGCGGTGGGGGCGGCGGTGGTGCTGCCGTCGATCCTGCACGGCGCGCACGGCGACGCCGCCTCGCTGGGGATGGCGCTGGCCTACCCGATCGGCGACCTTTTGCTGCTGGTATTCACGCTCGGCGCGCTCGGCATGACCGGCTGGCGCCCGGGTCGCGTGTGGCTGCTGATCGCCGTCGCGATGCTCTGCTCGGCGGTGGCCGACTCCGGCTATCTCTACCTCACCGCGACCGACACCTACTACGTGGGCGATTGGGTGCAGTGCCTGTGGCCAGCCTCCGCCGTGCTGCTGGCGATCGCCGCCTGGACCCCCTGGCCGCGCCCGGCGCGCCGGCGGGTGGAGGACTGGCGCCTGGTGTCGGTGCCCTCGTTCTCGCTGCTCGCCGCCCTGGGTGTGCTGATCTACGGCAACCTCCACGGCGCGCTCACCCCGGTCGCGCTGATCCTCTCGATCGCCACGGTGCTGGCGGTGTGCGTGCACCTGATGGCGACCGTGCGCGAGAACATCGCGATGCTCGCCGGCTCGCGCCGCCTGGCGCTGACCGACCCGCTCACCGGCCTGGGCAACCGCAGGCAGCTGATGGAGGACCTCAACGTCGCCTGCCGCCGCGTCTCCAGCGGCGAGACGTGGGAGCTGATGCTGTACGACCTCAACGGCTTCAAGCGCTACAACGACACCTTCGGCCACCCCGCCGGCGATGCGCTGCTGGCGCGGCTGGGCGACAAGCTGAAGACCGTAGTGGCGCCCTATGGCACCGCCTACCGCATGGGCGGCGACGAGTTCTGCGTGCTGCTGCGCGATTGCGCCGAGCGCCTGGA
>CAYNGQ010000543.1:0-4553 GCA_964396735.1 uncultured Solirubrobacteraceae bacterium
CCGGTGAGCGCAACCCCTCCAGGAGTGGCCCCCACGCCGGCCGCGGGGGTGGACTCCACGGAGAGCCATACCGACGATCGCACACCCACAGCACCGGGATCTGCGCGACTCCGCGGCGCGCGCGCGGTGTGGTGGCCGGCGGCGATCGTCGGCGTCGTGATGGCCGGGCTGATCCTGTGGCAGCTGGCGATCCCCCGCGACTTCTACACCGGCACCGACAGCGTCGGCGTGCGCAGCGTCGTCGCCAACCTCAACGTCGGCCAGCGGCTGTGCGTGCCGGGCCTGCAGCTGCCCGCCGACACCGGCCGCGTGCAGCTCGCGGTGTTCGCCCACAGCCCCACCTTCACCGCCTCGCTGCGGGTGATCGCCGGGGGACGCGCCGTCGCCTCGACGATGACCGGCGTCCCCGGGCCCACCTCGCTGGTGTACGCCAACGCGGCGATCCCCGTGCAGCCCGCATCGCCGGCGACGGTGTCCGCGACGGTGTGCATCGCTCCCCGCAGCGGGCCGATCGCGCTCGGGGGGATGATCGGCCTGCAGGCCAACCAGCTGCCCGCCCGGCTCGACGGCGCGCCGGTGGCCAACCGCGTCGGCGTCTGGTTCATGCCGCCGGCGGGCGTGCAGCGCTCGCTGCTGGAATCGGCGGGCGCGATCTTCTCGCGCGCGGCGCTGTTCCGCCCGGGGATCGTCGGCGCGTGGACCTACCCGTTCCTGCTGTTCCTCGTGTTGCCGCTCAGTTGGGCGCTGGCGCTGCTGGCGCTGGCGCGTGCCGCCGTGGGCCGTCCGCCGCTGCGCCTGCGCGGGCGCACGCTGCGTCCCGCCGTCGCGATCGCGCTGATCGCGTTCGCCAACGCCGCCTCGTGGGCGCTGATCACGCCGGCCTTCAACGCCCCCGACGAGCCCGACCACTTCGCCTACGCCCAGTACTTCGCCGAAACCGGCCACGCCCCCGAACGCGTGCCGGGCCCGCGCGCGCCTTACTCAACCGACCAGTCGCTGGCGCTCAACGCCGTGAACGTCTTCTCGCAGGTCGCCCTCCCCGACGGGCGCCCGCCGTGGCTGGCGAGCCAGCAGCGCGCCTGGGAGCACGAAATCGCCACGACCCCCCACCCGGCGGACAACGGCGGTGGCTACACCACGGCGGCCGCGCCCCACCAGCCGGCCTACTACGCGCTGCTCGCGCCCGCGTACCTGGCAGTGCGCTCGCAGTCGATCTACTCGCAGCTGACTGCGATGCGGCTGGTCTCCGCGCTGCTGGGGGCGCTGGTCGCCCTGTGCGCGTTCGGGGTACTCCGCGAGGTGCTGCCCCGCCAGCCCACCGCCGCGCTCGCCGCCGGGCTGCTCGTCGCCTTCCAGCCGATGTTCGGCTTCATGGCGGGCGCCGTCAACAACGACAACGGCATCAACGCCGCCGCCGCGCTGTCGCTCTACCTGACGATCCGGGCACTGCGGCGCGGTCTGACCTGGCGGATCGCGCTGGCGCTGGGGGCGACGCTCGCGTTCGCTCCCCTGCTGAAGGAGACCGGCTATGAGATCTATCCGGCGGTGGCGGTCGGGCTGCTGGGGATGGCCTGGCGCCGCCACCGCCTGCGCGACACGCGCGCGTGGGCGGCGCTCGCGGCGGCCTTCCTGGTGGTGCGCGAGGGGTGGTCGCTGCTGCAGCCCGTCTTCTACCCGCCCGTCGCCGGCCACGCCCCCGGGGGCGGGATCGCCGCCGCGAGCGCGCTCACCACCGCCGAGCAGATGCCGGGCCGCTTCGCGGTGTACTTGTGGGAGCTGTTCCTACCGCGGCTCTCGTTCATGGGCGACCTGTTCCCCCCGGGCTGGCCGTTCAAGCAGGTCTACGTCGAACGCGGCTGGGGCGCGTTCGGCTGGTACACGTGGCTGTTCCCCAACTGGGTTTACAGCGCGATCATCTTCGCGATGGGCCTCGTCGCGCTGCTGGCGCTCTCAGCGGCGGTCCGCGAGCGGGTTGCCGTGGCTGCGCGCTGCTTCGAGGTCGCCGTCATCGCGCTGTTCCCGATCTGCGTGCTGGTCGCCGTGGAGGCCGCCTACTTCGCGCCCACCGGCGGCCGCACCGTCGTCGCCGAACAGGGCCGCTACATCTTCCCCGCGATCGCCGCGCTCGCCGCGATCGCCGTCAGCGGGACCTTCGGCGTCGGGCGCCGCTGGCATGTGCCGCTGGCGACCACGCTGGTGGTCGCAATGATCGGCCTGAGCTACGCCTCGCAGTGGTTGACGCTCGGCAGCTTCTTCACGTAACGGCGACCCGTTCGCGCTCGCGCAGCGCGTGGCGCAGACCAGCTTCGACCTCGTCGGTGGCGTGATCCCAGGTGTGGGAGGCGACGAACTCACGGCCATCGCGCGAGCGGCGCTCGCGCAGCGCGGGGTCGGCGAACAGGCGCTCCAGCGCGTCGGCGATCCGCAGCGGGTGCAGCGGGGCGAGGTCGAGGGCGCCGTCCTCGCCGAAGATCGACTCGGCGCTCACCCCAGCCAGCTCCACGCAGGGCAGGCCGCAGGCGAGCATCTCTTTGGGCATCAACGAGAAGTTGGTAAGCGACAGGCACAGCCCTACCGTGGCCTCCGAGTACAGCCGCGCCAGCTGCGCGGGAGAGAGCACGCCCATGTGCTCGTAGGGGAAGGCGGCGTGCAGCGGTTTGTCGGTGCCGAACAGCACGATCCGCACATCCGGCCGGCGCCGGTGGAGCTCGGCGAGCGCCATCAGCCCGACCGGCACCGCGCGCCGCGGCGTGGAGTGGCGCGCGTAGTAGATCACCGTGTCGGTGCGCCGCTCCACTGGGAGCGGACGGTAAGTGTCGCCGTCAACGCCCAGCTGGAAGGCATCGGCGCTCGCGCCGTAGCGCTCGATCAGGAGGTCGCGCAACCAGGGGCTGGCGGCGATGCAGTGCAGGTCGTAGCGGTAGGTGTCCTCGGCGAGCACCTGCTCGATCGAGGCCGCGTAGAACTCGGGCTCGTGGTCGTTGACCAGGTAGGCGCGCGCGCGGCACTGGTCGAGCGCCAGCATCGCGTGCACCGTCTGCCAGCCCGTGGCGATCGCCACGTCCGCGCCCTGCCAGCCCTCGAAGCCCTTGTAGACGGGCCCCTCGAAGGGCGCGAAGTATTCGCGGATCTCGCTGCGCAGCCGCGCCGCGCGCACGTCGCGCATCTGGTTGTGGTAGTCCGCCAGCCACACGCTGCACGCGTGCCCCCGGCGCTCCAGACGGGTGAAGATCTGAAATAGCGTGTTGTGCCCGCCGCTGCCGCGGCTGAACGGGGGGATCACCAGCGCCAGACGCAGCCGCTCGCGCTCCGCCATCCCCGGCACCGCCTCCAGCAGCGGCGCGGGACCCTCGCTCCAGATCCGCGTCACCACGTCGTAGTCGTCGTGGGGGAGCACCTGGGGGAGGTGCTTCGTGGGGGGGAGTTGGGGGACCTCGACTGCCGGCACGCCCGCGGCCCGATCCGGCGCGCTCCCGTTGGCGCTGCGCTCGGCGCCGGCAGACGCCAGCCCAGCCCCTCCCTGCGCCGCGGACTCGGCGCGCCCGCTCCCCTCGTCGTCGCGCCCCTCCAGCGAGAGTCGCCGGCGCAGCGGCGCGGGCACCCGCTCGGCGCGCGAGCCCAGCGCGGAGAAGACGCGCCGCCCGCCGTGGTGGGTGGCGGAGCGCGCCGTCCAGCGCGCCCGTTCGGTGGCGCTCATCTCCCGCTCCGCCATCCAACGGCGGTCGGCGGCAACCGCGCCGGCGACCTGGCGTGCGGCACCGAGCGGCGCGAACGGCTCGACGTGGCCGGTGCTCTCGCGCAGGCCCCGGTACTCGTCGAAGTAGCGGCGCATGAACTCGATCGCACCGTAGTCGTGCGCGTGCAGCACCGCGGCTCCCGGGTGGTAGACCTTCGCCCAGCCGGCCACCAGCAGATCGCCGCCAAATGCCTGGTCCTCGGAGTAGGGCACCTCGCGGAAGCGGATCTCCTCCCAGCAGGCGCGCGCGTAGCAGGCGTTGACGTTCGAGAGGAAGGTGGGGTCGCCACGGCGCTGGAGCACCGGTGCCCCACCGGCGGCGAAGCTGGCGAAGAACTCGCTCAGCTCGCGGGCGATCATCGGGCTGGTGTCGGCCCGCGGCAGGTGCGGCCCGTACGCGGCGCCCACACGCTCGTCGAGCGCGAACGCCTCCTGGTAGGCGCCCAGCCAGCCCGGGACGGGCGTGGCGTCCTGCGTCAGAAAGCAGATCAGCTCACCCGAGGTACGCTCGGCGCCAAGGTTGCGAGTACGCCCGTGGCCGAACTCGGCGGGGTCGATCTGCAACAGCTCCGCACCCGCCGCACGGACGATCTCAAGTGAGCGGTCGCGTGAGCCCGAGTCGATCACAAGCACCTCGTCCACCCCCTCGCGTGCGAGGGCCTGCAGCAGCTCCTCCAAGTAACGCTCGCCGTCCTTGACGGGGATCACAGCGGAGACCTTGCTCATCGCTTTCCCTCCCCGACGGCGGTCGCTGGGCAGGCGCCGTTCACGGCTTCTGCAGTCGCCGCTTGAGCAGCTTCACACGCCACCACGCCCC
>CAYNGQ010000544.1:0-3061 GCA_964396735.1 uncultured Solirubrobacteraceae bacterium
GGCGGCGGCGGGATCACCCCACCCGAGCGCGCGACGTTCTCCGCCGCACAGTGAGCGGTGGGAGGCTTCAGCAGCCCGGCGATCTCACCCGCACCCACCAGCCGGCGTCGGCGCGGAGCGAACCGGCCGGTAGCGACCCGCGCATCAAAGCGCCCCCGCCGCCACGGCAGATCCGAGCCGAGGAACCCCATGCCGCCGAGCGCGAGACCGACGACGCGCAGATGGTTCTCCCCAGCGAACGCGTCGAAGCACGAGAGCAGCGCCTGCACCTGCTCCCGCGCCCGCGGACGCGTGCTTGCCTGCACACGGACGAGTAGCTGCAGGCCGAACAGCGGCTCGCCGCCGCCGAGCTTGCGCTCAAGCGCCCGGCCCTCAAAACGCCGGCCCGCCGTCTGCGCGGTACTCATCCGCCCCGACCCCACCGACCCCTCGCCGAGCATCGAGGAGAGCGAGGGCTGGCCGCGTTCGGATTCGCGCAGCAGCCGGCGGCGCAGACGCCGACGCTGGTAGGGCGCGGCAGGCATCAGGTCGACCGCGACCACCACGCCCTCGCCCTGCGTCTGCCTGGTGCGCGAGAGCGCGGCGGCGAAGCTCTGCAACGGGTCCGGGTCAAGACCGACCTCCGCGAGCGGCAACGCGGACGACCGGGCGAGCACCAGCTCAGCACGAACGACCGCCCCCCCACGCTCGCCGGGAGCCGCAGCGTCCGGCTGCACCGGGCGGGCTTCGAGCTGGTCGTAAGCGCCGAGCGCCGCCTGCAACGCCGGGAGCGCACGACGGGGAACCTCGGCCGTGTAGTGGACGAGCCCATCCGCCCCCGTCGCCAACTGCAAACGCACGGCGCTGGCGGGGCGATCGAACCAGCCGAGCACCATGCGGCGCGTGCGAGCCAGCTGCGAAGCGAAGCGCACCACCGCCTCGGCCTGCGGATCGAACGCCTCGGAAGGCAGCAGCTCCACCCGGACCCTTGAGCGCAACGTCCGCCGCGCGAGCACAGCACGCACCACGAGCACCGCAGCACCTACCACGGTCGTCCCGGCGATCACCGGCAACACCCCGGTCACTACATCGATGGGGTTAGCGAGAGCGTGGGCGACGGCGGGCGCGACCGTCCGGGCGAGCAGCAGCAGGCCGAGCACGCCGGCGAGGGCTAGAACGGACGCGCGCTCCTGGGGCGTGGTGCTCCTCATAGAGATACCCCTACGGATATGTAGATGTAGCCGAGCGCGAAGGGCGCGAAAACCCCGGCCAGCACTAGCGATACGCGCCGTTCCCCACCACGACCGTGAGGAACCAGGTCAGGAACCACCTCGGGAACCAGGTCAGGAACCACATAGGAACCCACGATCCCGCCCGTGCGGGCGCTCCTGCCGGCCCGCTGCGCTCGCGCGACAGCGACGCCGCGACCGACAGTTGACCGCGGGCCTACCGTCCGATGAGGAGCCCCGGCAATCAACGCTTCGCCCTCCGCGCCGGGCGTCCCAGGCCCGCTCGCCTGGGGTCGCGCCGCCTATCGGTGCTTGCGCGGCGCTGGCGGCTCTCGCACGATTCGCAGAGCAGACCGGGCCGCTCACGGGACGCGCCGCCTGCGCGGTTGCCGTGGATGTCATAGCCGCCCCAGCGGCACCAGCGCACCCCGGCCGCCTCGGCTTCGGTCTCAAGCGCTTCGATGCCGGCGAAGAACTCCGGGTAGAGCGCCTGGAGCATCGCGCGCTCCTCCCCGGCCTTGGCGAACGCGCCGCAGTTGCACTCCCCGCTGCGATGCAGGAGCGCCGCGGCCGGCGACTCCGGAATGCGGTGCTCGGCGCGGTAGCTGCGCATGTCCTCGCCGGCCCAGTCGATCAGAGGGTTGGCGAACACTGCGGAGGTCCGCGCCAGCCGGTTGATCGCTTCGTGCTTGGCGCGGCGGCGCGACTCGGCCCTCCTGATGCCCGAGAGGAACAGCACCCGCGTGCTACGGGGGTGGCCCTGCTTGCTCTCACGCAGCAGCGCCATGATCTGGCGTTCCTTCAGGCGGTTGTACGCGCGGCCGTGCGCGCCGGGGCCGGGGAACCCATGAGGCACCTGGCCAAGCTCGCCGCCCGAGGCCCTGCCGTGCGCGCGCTCGTCGCGGGCGATGAACGACTCGATCGAGACACCGGGGTCGCGCTGATGCACGGCGATGAACCGCGCCCACCACACCAGATCGCCAAGCACCATCACCCGGAAGGCATCCCCAGCGTCAAGGACACGCAGCGGCTTGCCGACCCACTCGGCGTATTCGCGGACGAACTCCGCGACGCCCGGCACCGCCGTCCCGGTGTCGATCCACGCGAGACCCTGGTAGTGCTCGCGGCAGCGATGCGCGAGCACCGTCGAGTCGTTCCCACCCGAGAACAGGCACCACACCGCGACCGGCCGGTGCTCGGCACAAGCGCGGGCGACCAACTCGTCGGGGCCAGCGCACCCGACGCGCGACCGGAGCGACTTCTGCTCAATAGTGTGCGCCATCGCGCTCACGCCTTTCCCGTAGTGGGTGCGGGTGGCTGCGCATACCCGTAGATCGGGCCGCGCTCACCCACTGGATGGCTGGGAGCGAATGGGCCGACTCGGCTGACCTGGCCGGCGTAGTTGCCCTCGACGGTCGTGATCTGCCCGTCGGCTCCGACGCGCACGACGATCCCGACGTGCAGGCTTTCGCTGGGATCGGAGCCGTAGAAGACCGCGTCGCCGGGTGAGGGCCTCGCGGTGGGCGGGAGGATGTGCCCGCCGTTCGCGGCGACCCACGTGTAGAGCGCGCCGGAGTACCCGTAACGCGCGGTGGGGCCGGGGAGCGGCACTCCCGACTTCATCCAGACCCACGAGGCGAACAGGCTGCACCATTCCTCGCACGGCCCGTAGATCGTGCAGTTCGAGCCCGGGGGGTGTTCGCCCTGGCCGACCTGGCTTTCAGCGACACGGACGATCACGGAAGCGCTCGCGGCTTCCGGCGCGAGGACGCTCGCGCTGCACTGGCCCTGCGCGGTTACGGGCTGCGCGAGCTGTGGGCTTGTGGGCACTGGCGCTCCGCTGCCTGTGAACC
>CAYNGQ010000545.1:0-7384 GCA_964396735.1 uncultured Solirubrobacteraceae bacterium
AGGCGGTCCACGCGATCGACGCGCCCGCGCACGTGGTGGGGCCCAAGGTCGAAGGTGAACTGGCGCTCAAACCACTGCGGCTGCGCCGGCTCCTCCCACAGGCGCTCGTGGTAGCGGGTGAGTGACGTGCGCGCCTTGCCCAGCAGCTCGCGCTCCCGCGCGCTCTCTGTGCCTAAGCCCGCCCGGCGCCAGGCGGCGTCCAGCAGCCCCAGCAGCTCGGGGAGCGTTCCCTGCGTCCCCCCCCGCTCGCCGCCGTCGGCCTCGGCGGCTGCGTGAAAGCGTTCCAGAACCTGGTGCACCACGATCCCAAAGCGCTGGTGGAGCGTCTGCTCGGTGGGGATTTTCAAGACCCGCGCAAACTTGTATCTGAGGGGGCAACCGCGATAGATCTCGACATCGGAGGCCGACAGCACCAGGCCGTCCCCCTTGCGCGGCAGGAAAGCCTCGAGCGTTGGCTCATCGCGCGCCGCGATCGCCAGCGTGCGTGCGTTGCGGCGCTGTCGCTCATCGCGCCCGCCGAGCGGAGCGGCCGCCAAGGACTCCTCGCGCAGCAGCTCATCGAGCGGTGAGCTCTCGTAGATCTCGCGCTGCAGCGGCGTCATCGCCACGCGCAGGCGGGCGTTGAGGTCTTCCACCGCGGCCTCTCCCGCCTCCTCCGCGGGGCGCTCGGCGAGCGCCGCCAGCTTCAGCAGCTCCAGGTACCTGACCACCCCGTGGGAGACATCCAGCTCGGTGTCCAGCCGCAGCTCGCCGAGGCGCCCGGCGATCCGCGCCACATCCCCGAGCACCTCCTCGCGCATCATCCGTAGTGTTGTCTGCAGCGTCTCCTCGGGTCCTTCGGGCGCTGCCGGCACCTCCTCCCGCGGTTTCCCCGCCGATGCCACCGCTCCAGGCTGCCCGTCCTCAGAGGCCGCCTCACCCCGGTGCATCTCCTCCGACGCCGCCGTCAGATGGATCGCCAGCGCCCGAGCGGTGGGCCGGGGCGAGGAGCCCACGAACTCCTCCGCCAGCTCGCACAGCCCCGCCAGGCCGGCGAGCCGCTGTGCGTCCTCGCCGTCTGCGGCCAGCAGCTGTCGCCGGCGCAGACCGAGGCGCTCGATCAGGCGACCGACGAACAGGTCGGCCCGCATCGTGTCGAGCCCCCCCGACGCCCAGCGGTGCAGTTCCAGGAAGCGCCCGATCCGCTCCCGTGCCTCCGGCGGCAGCTGCGGAGACTCCATCGCGCCGGCGAGCGCCGCCACCACCTCCAGGCGCTGGCGGCGCACCATCTGGATCACCCGTGCCAGGTCGACCTGGCGCAGCTCGATCGGGGGACGCGCCAGCGCGCGCACCGCTGCCGCCGCATCGCGGGGATCGACCAGCAGGCGCATCCACGCGAGCACATCCCGCACCTCCGCCCGTTTCAGCAGCGCCCCTCGCTGCGCCGTGCGCTCGTCGCCTTTGGTTCTCGTATCGTCGAGCGAGGAGGAGGGCACGCTCAAGAGGATATGGGTTCACAGCAAAACAGATGGCGGGATCGGGGTGGTCGACTCGTGGATGGGATGCGCCGCACGCGAGCGCAGCCGTGCTGGTGGCACGGCGAGCACCGCGGGTGGTGCAGACCGCCACGAGGCGGCCGCACCGGACCGTCAGATGTTTTGCTGTGGGCCCCAGGCCAGGGCTCTACCCTCCAAGTGTGGACGCGATCGACTGGGGCACCGCGCAGCGCGTGGGCGATCTGATCGCCGGGTCGCCCGGGAACGAGAGCCCGCCGGGCGGGCGGGCTCTGATCCTCGGCGAGACTGTGCAGCCGCTGGCGCTGCAGTTCGCCCGCCGCGTGAGCGAGTACTCCGGTCTCGAGCTCCCCGCGCAGCTGCCCCCCCTCGAAGCGGTCGATCGCTCCCGCTGGATCGCCGCCAACCTGCAGACGATGCGCCCGGTGCTCGAGTCGCTGGCCGCGGAGGGGCTCGGACCGGGCGGGCGCTCCTCGCGCCGGATGCGCTTCAGCTCGAAACACCCGGGACAGGATCTCGGGCCGCTGTACGACGCGCTCGGCGCGGCCGGCGGGCTGCTGCTGGGGGCGCAGGTGGGGGCGATGGCGGGGATGCTCTCCCAGCGGGTGCTCGGCCAGTACGACCTCGCCCTGCTCGACCCCTCTGTCGCGCCGCGGCTGCTGCTGGTCGCCCCCAACCTCGCGCAGGCGGCGCGCACGATGCAGGTCGACAGCGAGCAGCTGCTGGCGTGGGTGACGATCCACGAGATCACCCACGCCGTCCAGTTCTCCGGCGCGCCGTGGCTGCGCGAGCACCTCGCCGGAATTTTGCGGCAGTTGATCGATGGCCTGCAGGTGACGGTGTCGCTCAGCGCGCTGCTACGGCTCCCCAGCGCCGGCGACGCCCGCGCTTTCGCCGAGCGCCTGCGTCACGGCGAACTGGTACGCCTCACGCTCGGCGAGCAGCGCTGGCAGCTGGTGGAACGGCTGCAGGCGACGATGTCGCTCGTCGAGGGCCACGCCGAGCACGTGATGGACGCGGTCGGCGCCGAGGTGCTGCCATCGCTGCCCCGCCTGCGCGCCGCCATGAACCGCCGCCGCGAGCATCGCGGGCTGCCGTGGCGGGTGCTCGAGCGGCTGCTGGGGCTGGAGCTGAAGCTGCGCCAGTACGAGGAGGGCCGTCGCTTCTGCGATGCCGTGGTTCTCGCCGGGGGGCCAACCGCGCTGGCGCGCGCGTGGCGCTCCGCGGAGGATCTGCCCACCGCCGCCGAGCTGCAGGAGCCCGAGCTGTGGCTGGCGCGCGTGGCGTGATCACCCACATCGCGGGCGACCCACAGCAACCCCTCCTTGCCTGCCATGGCCGCCCTGCTCGCCGGCCGCCGCGACCCCTGGTGGGTTATTGTGGCGAACGCATGTTCCGTGTGTTACAAGCACTGGCTGTCGAAAGCTAGCTTTTACGCCGACTTCAGATCGTGCTAAGCTTCGCGTGTAACGATCTCGGGAATGCAGGGTACAAACGTATGTTCGTTGCCGGCCAATTGTGCCGGACGCATAGAACGGACGTGCCCATCGATTCCTCCCCGGGGGGAACACGACCAACAGGAGACCCCTCCAGATGCCTGACACAACCACACCTGCTTCATCCAACGCCACAAGCTCCAAAGCCACCAACTCCGCCAAAAAGGCGGCGCGACCCCGGCCTGCTTCCAGCGCCGGCGCATCCAAAGCCCGCGCCACCGCGGCCCGTTCACGCGGCGCTTCCAAAAGCAAGCCCGCCGCCGCTCACACCAGCTCCACCCGCAGCACCACCGACCTCGTCGGCGACTACGCCGAACGCGCCGTTCTGATCCCCGTCGGGGCCGCTCTGCTCGCTCGCGAGCGGGTGGTGTCGAGCGTGACCGACGCGATCTCCACCTACTCGAGCCCCTCCAAGACACAGAGCCAGCTGCGCAAATTCGAGCATCGTGGCAGTGCCGCCCGCACGCGCATGGAGCGCGAGGTCCGCAAAACCCGCACCCGGCTGGAGCGCGAACTGCGCGAGCGCCGGCGCGAGCTCGATAAGCGACGCGAACGGCTCACCAAGGAGGTCACCTCCAGGGTCGAGCAGACCCAATCGCAGATCGAGAAGACCCAGAGCCAGATCGAAGACGCGCTGCGCGCGCGCCTGGAGGATGGCGCCGACCTCGCCAGCCGTGTTCAGGAGCGTGTGCTCAGCCTCGTCTGAGCCACCGCAAGGGTTCGCGACTTTTCGTGGACCTAAACTTCCCCCGCCTCGGGTCGAGGAGACCACGAGCGCGGGAAGGTCTGCCGGCCTCATACCTCGCCGGCAGGAGTAGGACCCTCTCCTCCCTCAGTCGGCGGGGCGGCCCACCACAGGGCCGCTCCGCCGACATTTTTACTACTTCGGCGGCTTCTGATCGCCCTGCTGGCGCAGGAAGCGCTGGAACTCGCTCGCCAGCCGCTCGCCCGACGGCAGGTCCTCGGGCGACAGCGGCCCCCACTCGGCTCCCCAGCGCCCACCTTCCTCGTCGTCTTCCTCCTCCTCCCCTTCGGCGTCCTGCTCGAGGCGTTCCACAAACGCCTGCACCTCCGGGTTGCTCGACACCGCCAGTCCCACCTGACGCTCGTAGTTGGCGGCCGCATCCTCCAGCTCGCCGAGGTCGACGGACACGCCCACCAGCTCCTGCAGGCGCTGCACCAGCGCCAGCGCGGCCTTCGGGCAGGGGGCGGCGGCGACATAATGGGGGACGCTCGCCCACAGGCTCATCGACGGCAGGCCCGCGTCGCCGGCGGCGCTATGCAGGACGCCCACGATCCCCGTGGGTCCCTCATAGCGGCTGGGGGAGCGGCTGGTCGCACCGAGGCGCTCCATCAGCGCCGGATCCGACGCGAAGCCGGTCATCGCCACCGGCAGCGTGTGGGGCACGTCCGCCAGCAGCGCCCCCACGGTGATCACCATCCCCACCCCCAGCGCCTCAGCGAGCTCCACAATCAAACCGCTGAACGTACGCCAGCGCAAAGAGGGCTCGACTCCCTGCACCAGCACCAGGTCGCGTGGGGCGTCGGGGACGCTCGCCTCGTAGATCTCAACCGACGGCCACTCGATCTCGCGGCGGGTGGGCGATGAATCGGCACCCTCCCCCGACAGGCGGATGCGGGGGCGGTTGGTCTGGAAATCGTAGAACTCCTCGGTGTCCAGGCGCGCGAAGCGCTCAGCCTCCAGCGCCCGGCTGAGAAACGCGATCGCCGACGAGGCCGCGTCACCGGCGTCGTTCCAGCCCTCGAACGCGCACACCATCGCCGGAGCCCGCAGGCCCGTCGGGCGGCGATCCCAGATCAGTGGCTGCATCCGCTTCACCGTACATCATGCGGTGATGGTTTCCGCAGGGGAGGAGTCCCCGACAGTCGCCACGCTGCGCGAGGGACAGGAGGTGGCGGGGGTGTTTGCGTGCTCGCGCAAGGAGCGCCAGCTCTCGCGCGCCGGCACCCCCTACCTGACCGTCGAGCTGCGCGATCGCACCGGCTCGATCCTCGCGCGCGCCTTCCGCGACGCCGATCTGCTCGCCGGGCGCTTCGAGCGGGGGGATCTCGTGTGCGTGGAAGGCCGCGTCGAGCGCTTCCGCGACCAGCTGCAGATCGGCCTGCGCGCGATCGCCCGCGCCGAGGGAGCCGAGTCCGATCCGGCCAGCTTCCTGCCCGTCGCCCATCGCGACATCGACGAGCTGGAGGGCTTCTTCGAGCACCTCGTGCGGGAGCTCTACGAACCGGGGCTGCGGGCGCTGCTCGAGCGCGTGCTCGGCGACCCCGAGCTGCGCCGTGAGTTGCGCCGGGCGCCCTGCTCGCTGCCCACCCCCACACACCCGGGCGGCTCCGGGCGGGCCGGCGCGGGCAGCCACCACGCCTACCTCGGCGGCCTCCTCGAGCACACCGTCGCGGTCGCCACGCTGGCGCTCGAGCTGTGCGCGCTGCATCCCCGCCTCGACCGCGACCTGCTGCTGGCGGCCGCGCTCCTGCACGACGTCGGCAAGACCCGCGAGTTCACCTATGGAGCGGAGATCGCGCGCAGCGAGGAGGGGCAGCTGCTGGGGCACGTCGAGCTCGGGCTGCGCCTGCTCGCGCCACGCTACCCATCCTCGCTCGCGGCGCCGCGGCGCCTGGCGCTCGAGCACTGCATCCTCGCCCATCACGGCCCCGAAGCGCTGCCCGGCCAGCGCTTCGCCTCCGCTGAGGCGATTGCCCTCTACCGCTGCAACGCGCTCGACGCCCACCTGAAGAGCGCTTTCGAGCACGGTCCCTGACCGCTATCGCCGGGGAGTCAGTCTGACGCCCACGGCCTGCGCCAGACTACGGTCAAGCGGCGCCGCTCTGATGCCGATTAGGTAACGATGAGTTGGTTTCGACGCCGACGCGGGGCGCCGGACGCCGAGACGCCGAGTCCCACGCCGGAGCCCCCCGTTCCCTCTCCCGCCGCCCCGGCGCCCGTGGCGGCTCAGCTCGCCGTGCTCGAGTCCGCCGTCTCAGCCCCGGCGGCACCCGAATCCCCGGTGATGCCCCCTGCGCCTGCTCCCACTCCTGTCCCGGCCACCGCGGTTCTCGAGCGCCCCACTGCAACAGCGCTCCTGGAGCCCCCGCCCAGCAATGGGCTCCACGCGCCCGAGCCCGAGCAGAGCGGCGAGGTGCTCCCATCAGAGCAGCCTCCAGGCAACGGGCTCGGCCTGCCCGGCCCTGAGCAGCCCCCGGCCAACGGTCTCAGCTCCCCGTCGCGCCCGGGCCGCTCGGTCAGGCGCATCGGTGAGGTGGTCGTCGATCTCGGCTTCGCCGACCGCGAGGCCGTCGAGCAGGCCGTCGCGGCGGCCCGCTCGCAGCGCAAGCCCACCGGACAGGTGCTGGTGGAGCAGGGCGTCCTGCGCCAAGACCAGCTGGCCCGCGTGGTCGCCGAACGCTTCGGCCTCGACTACATCGACCTGTCGGTGTACGAGCCCGACATGGGCGCCGTCAACCTGCTGAGCGGCGAGGCGATCAAGCGCTACCAGGCGGTGCCGGTGCGCTTCATGGAGGACGGCGCGCTGTTGCTGGCGATGGCCGACCCCACCAACATCCTCAGCATCGACGACATCGCGATGATCACCAGCCGCCGCGTCCGGGTGGCGGCGACCTCCGCGGAGGACGTCAAGCTGCTTGCCTCGCGCCTCGGCCGGCTGGAGGGCGCGATCCAGGAGATCGGGGAGGGCGCCGAGATGGAGGAGGGGCAGGAGGCGCTCTCCACTTCGCTCTCCGAGGAGGCCGACCAAGACGCCCCCGTGATCAAGCTCGTGCACTCGATCATCGCCCAGGCGGTGCAGCAGGGTGCCTCCGACATCCACATCAACCCCGAAGAAGCCGACACGCGCGTGCTGCTGCGCGTCGATGGGATGCTCTACCCGGCGGCCACCGTGCGCCGCCGGATGGCCGCCGGGATGGTGTCGCGCATCAAGATCATGGCCGACCTCGACATCTCCGAGCGGCGCGCGCCCCAAGATGGCCGCCTCGCGCTGAACGTCGAGGGCCGGCGTGTGGACATCCGCGTGGTGACGCTTCCGCTCGTCCACGGCGAGGGAGCGGTGATGCGCATCCTCGACAAAGGCGCGGTCGTCAGCGATCTCGAGTCGCTCGGGATGCTGCCTGAGGAGCAGGAGCGCTTCGAGCACGCGATTCGCCGGCCCCACGGGGCGGTGCTCGTCACCGGGCCGACCGGGTCGGGGAAGTCCACCACGCTGTATGCCGCGCTCGGCGCGCTCAACGACGGTGCCCGCTCGATCCTCACGATCGAGGACCCGGTCGAGTCGCGGATCGCCGGGATCAAGCAGATGCAAGTTGCCCCCAAGGCTGGCGTCACCTTCGATACCGGCCTGCGCTCGATGCTGCGCGCCGACC
>CAYNGQ010000546.1:0-3957 GCA_964396735.1 uncultured Solirubrobacteraceae bacterium
ACACCGCGTTGGCGGCCTTCAGGATCGTCTCGGTGGAGCGGTAGTTCTGCTCGAGCTTCACCACGCGGGCGTCGGGGAAGTCCTCCTGGAAGTCGAGGAGGTTGCGAATGTCGGCGTTGCGGAAGCTGTAGATCGACTGCGCGTCGTCGCCCACCACCGCGAGGTTGCGATGGCCCGCCAGATGGACGGGCTCCCCCCGCGCCGGCGCCTGGCGCCCGCCGCCGACCAACAGCTGCAGGAAGCGGTACTGCGCGTGGTTGGTGTCCTGGTACTCGTCGACCAGCACGTGGCGAAAGCTCTCGCTGTAGCGCTCGCGCACCTCCGGGTAGAGCTCCAGCAGGTTGACGGTGCGAAACAGCAGGTCGTCGAAGTCCATTGCGTTCATGCGCATCAGGTCGCGCTCGTACAGCGTGTACACCTCGCCGACCAGCTCCTCGAATTGCGAGCCGACCGCCTGGCCGTAGGCGGAGGCGTCGTCGAGCTTGTTCTTGGCGGAGGAGATCTGGTTGTGGATCGCCGCCGGGGTGTAGCGCTTGGGGTCCACGCCCACCGCGTCCATGCAGCGCTTGGTCAGGCGCCGCGCGTCGGCCTGGTCGTAGATCGTGAACTGCCGCGTATAGCCTAGCCGCTCGGCCTCGGCGCGCAGGATCCGCGCGCAGGCGGCGTGGAAGGTCATCAGCCACATGCCGCGCGTGCTATGTCCGAGCAGCCGTTCGACGCGCTCGCGCATCTCCTTGGCGGCCTTGTTGGTGAAGGTGATCGCCAGGATCTCCCCCGCCTGCGCCTGGTCGCTGTAGATCAGGAAGGCGAGGCGGTGGGTGAGCACGCGCGTCTTGCCCGAGCCGGCGCCGGCAAGGATCAAAAGCGGGCCCTCCCCGTGCGTGACGGCCTCCCGCTGGGGCTCGTTGAGGCCCTCCAGCAACTCCTGGAGATGCGCGGCGTGGGGGTTTTCGGGCATCTGCTCCAGCATAGTTGCGGGCTCGGCCGGCGTATTGATGCTGCCCCACACCGAGAGCCCTAACGTGTCCGTCATGCCGCTGCTCGACGAAGTCCGCACCAGCTGCACGCAAGTCGCCGCCGATGCGCGATGGGTGCGGATCGACATGGACGCACTCGCCGGCGACGAGTTCCTCGCGAAGATCGCAGCGCCAGCGCCACAGGGGTCGCCAGCGGAGCTCGACCCGATGCATCACTACCTGGAGGGCGAGCCCGTGGACGTCGCCGACTACCTGCTGGCACTGGACGCGATCAACTTCGGCTCGGGCTGGTTTCCCACGCTGCGCAAGCGTCTCGACGGCGGGCTGCCCGTCAGCGGCTACTTCACCGTCGCATGGGGGCTCACCGATTATGTGCGCGCCCAGCATATGGCCGGCAACGGGTGGGCGCTCGACGGGGCGTGGCTGCGCGCGGTGGACACCCGCACGATCGCCGGGATGCTCGGCCAGCGGCCCGACCACGAGCTGATGAGCCTGTACGCACAGGCGCTGCGCGCGCTGGGCCGCTTCCTCGGCGAGCGCCGCGCGCTGGATCTCGTGGCCGAGTGCGGCGGCTCGGCCGAGCGGCTGGCGCAGGCGCTGGCGCGGGGCATGGCGATGTTCGACGACCGCGGCTTCTACAAGCGCGCCCAAATCGCCGCCGCCGACCTCGCGCTGGCCGGGGTGGCGAGCTTCGCCGACCTCGACCGCCTGACGATCTTCGCCGACAACCTCGTCCCCCATGTGCTGCGCTGCGATGGCATCCTCGTCTACGACGAGTCGCTCGCCGCCCGCATCGACGCCGGGGAGCTGCTCCCGCAGGGCGGCCCCGAGCGCGAGATCCGCGCCTGCGCGGTGCACGCCTGCGAGCTGCTCTCGGCGCGCACCGGGATCCCGCCGCGCGTGCTCGACCACCGCCTGTGGAACCGCGGTCAGGCCCCGGAGTACAAGGCCCGCCCGCGGCACCGCTGCCGGACGGTGTTCTACTGAGTTGAGGTGCCCCATCCTGGCGGCGCTCGGACGGGTGCGCAGCACAGTATGCTGCTAGCATTGAGATCAATGACCGCAATGCCGAAGAGACACTCATGGCGACACTGACCGTTCGTGGACTCGACGATGCAACCAAGACCAGGCTGCGCGTAAGAGCTGCGCGTCATGGGCGTTCGATGGAGGCCGAGGTGCGTGCCATCCTCGAAGATGCATTGCCCTCCGAGCCCACCACGGGCGGCCTCGGTAGTCGCATTCACGCCCGGTTCGCTGCGATTGGCGGGGTGGATCTCGATCTGCCCACCCGGCGTGAGCTGCCGCGTGCGGCGGACCTGCAGGCGTGATCGTCCTCGACACGAACGTCCTCTCCGAGCTCATCCGTCGCGATCCTGACGATGGGGTGCTGAAGTGGATGGACTCACTCGACGCAGCCACGATCGCTACCACCGCCATCACAGCCGCAGAGTTGCTGTACGGAATTGCCCGCCTGCCGGCCGGGCGACGCAGGGATCTGCTTAGCGAGGCGGCACATCGGCTGATCGAGGACGACCTCGGCGGCCGCGTCGAGCCGTTCGACGCGAGCTCCGCGGCTCACTACGCCGCTCTGGTCAGCGGCCGGGAGAGAGAAGGCCGCTCCGTCGGCGTCGCCGACGGGCAGATCGCTGCGATCTGCCGCAATCTCGGGGCGACACTCGCCACACGGAACACCGGCGACTTCGAAGCCACGGGAATCGATCTGATCGACCCCTGGCAATCAGGGTGAGCTTCTGAGAAGTGGCGACCACTACTTCTTCTTCTTCTTCCGCTTCGGCTTCTTCGGCTTGACGTACGGCTTGACGAGCACCTCGCCACTGGTGGTCGCGCTCTGGCCGGTGGCCCCGTGCGATTCGAGAGCGACCGCGAGCGAGAGATGGTGGTGGCGCTTCAGCAGTTGCAGCACGGTCGTGGGCAGCGCGACGCTCACAATCGTCGAGGCCCCAGCTGCCGCGCCGAACGAGGCATCGCCGGCGGCGACGGTCACGGGAGTGCCCTGCGCACGGGCTGCGACCGCCAGGCCGCTCGCCATGGCGGGCAGCGTCAACGCCACCGTCCCCGCGCACGCCGCTCCGCCGGCGGGGCAGGCGACCTTCAGATGTACCCGTCCGTGGCTGTCGGCGGTTGCAGTCACGGAGTCGAGCGTGGCTGGATGAAATGCGGGGACCGCGGGGAGCACCGGGGCCACGACGGTGATCGTGCCGGTGTGCGTCGCGGAGTCGCCGGGCGCCGCTTCCGCCGTCACAGACACGCTGTAGGTGCCCGGGGTGGTGAACGTGTGTGCCACCGTGTCCCCGCTCGCGGTCGAGGCGTCGCCGAAGGACCAGGTAACGGTGGGCGCGGGGAAGGCCTGGTCGACCGGCTGTGCCGAGAAAGTCACGGGCACTCCAGCGGTTGCCGTGGTTGGGGTCGACACCTTTTCGAGAGCCATCCCCACCGCGTCGAGCAGGCTCACCTGGGGAATGAACCCGCCGCCGGATTCCTCGGCGATGAGCCCGAATGCGCCATCCCCGCCTCCGCTTATCGCCACGTTGAACCCGCCCGGGCCGCCGTCCACGAGTTGCCCGGCCGGTGAGATCTCCTGGTCTGCGCCGAACGCGCCACCGGCCGGCCGGAAGGCGGCGGCAGCGCCGTCGGCTCGAAATGTGGCATAACCAACTAGGGTGTCTCCCGCGGCATCCTCGGCGATGCTGGGGTACCACGCTTCGAAGGCAAGGCCCATGGTCGGCGAGAACGTGCCCGCCAGAGTGCCATTGACGTATTCGACGATGCTTTCGAAACCCCCGATGCTGCAGGCCCACACCACCGTCGGGTCGCCACGCCCATCGAGCGCCACCTGCGGATGGCTGGCGTTGCACCCGGCATCCGACACCGGCAGGCTCGCCGGTTCGCCGAACTTCCCGCCGGCCGGCCGTACAGTGGCCTGGGTCACGTTGCTGGTGCCCAGGCGCACCCAGGTGAC
>CAYNGQ010000547.1:0-3632 GCA_964396735.1 uncultured Solirubrobacteraceae bacterium
GCCACAACACCTCCAGCGCGCGCGCGAGCTGATGCCCCACGCGGTGCTGCTGCTGCCGGGCGTGGGCGCGCAGGGGGGGCGGGTCGAGGATCTGGCCCCGGCCTTCCTCCCCGGCCGGGCGGGCGGCCTGATCACCGCCTCGCGCAGCATCGTCGGCGCGCACCTCACGATCGGGGGCGACCCCGCGGAAGCGGCTCGCACGGAGGCGGAGCGCCTGCGGGAGACGGCGTGGGCGCTGGGTGGTCGATGACCGGCGGCGACCCCGCGGAGGCGGCTAGCGCGGAGGCAGAGCGCCTGCGGGGAGTCGCTTGGGCGTTGGGGACCTGACCGATCGGACGAATTTTTAGGCCACGTTGTGGTGAGGTCGGCTACGCTAGGCGTACGCGCAGCGGCATCACTTGGCGTCGCGCGGCGCAGAGGTGGATGAGGCACTCGGGATGATCATCACGGTCACGCTCAACGCGGCTATCGACAAGTCGCTGTCGGTGCCCAACTTCCGCTTGGGGCGCCGTCACCGCACCGTCGAGCAACGCACGATGGCGGGCGGCAAGGGCGTCAACATCGCCCGTGCCCTGAAGGCGCTGGGCCAGCCCGTGATCGCGACGGGGCTGGCGGGCGGCCCCACGGGGACGCACATCGTCGAGCAGCTCACCGAGGAGGCGATCCTCAACGACTTCGTGCGCATCCGCGAGGAGTCGCGCACCAACACCTCGGTGCTCGACCCCACCAGCGGCGAGCAGACCGAGATCAACGAGCGCGGGCCGAAGGTGAGCGAGCGCGAGGTGGAGCTGTTTCGCGACAAGCTCCTCTACCTCGCGCGCGGCGCGGCGATCGTGGTGTTCGCGGGCTCGATCCCGCGCGGCATGGAGAGCGACGTGTACGCGGGCCTGATCCGCGAGTTGCAGCGCACCGGGGTCACGACCGTGATCGACACCGACGGCGATCCGCTGCGCCACGCGGTGCGCGCCGAGCCCGATGTGGTCTCGCCCAACGTGCTGGAGGCCGAGGAGCTGGTCGGCCACGAGTTCGCCGACGAGCAGGAGCTCTCACTGGCGGTCGGCGAGCTGGTGGCGCTGGGCGCGCGCGAAGCGATCATGACGCTGCCCGACGGCTGCTTCGCGCAGGTGCAGATCGATGGCCAGCCCACGCTCCTGCGGGCCCGCATCGACCTGCGCGAGCCGGTCGCCAAACGGGGCTCGGGCGACGCCTTCCTCGCCGGTTATGTAGCGGCGCGCTACGCCGGCAGCCCCCCCGCGGAGTGCCTGCGCTTCGGCGTCGCCTGCGGCGCGGAGTCCACCGGGCGCCTCGGCGCCGGCCTGATCGAGCGCCGCGAGGTGCATCGTCTGGAGCACGAGGTGGAGCTCGAGCCGGTCGAGCTGCCGGCCGCGGCGCAGGGATAACTCAGCAGCGGCGGCTGGGTGCGCAGTGGCGCAACGCGTTGGGAGCTCAGCCGCCCGCGACGTCGCGGCGCAGAAACACCAAGTACGCGGCGAACAGCGCTGGCACGGCATACAGCGCGCAGACCCACGCGGAATGCCCGATCGGTGCCCAATCGGTGGGGGTGCGCAGCAGTCCGTGCCAGTTCTCGTACTGTTCGGTGAGCAGATAGGGCTTGATCCCTTCAAGGCCCGGGATCTGGCCGACGATGAACAACAGGATCGTGAATCCCACGGTGCCGACCACGGCGCCCGCACTGTTGCGGGTGGCGGTGGATAGCAGCACGCCGATGCACACCACGGTCAGCAGCGGGATCAGGTACACGGCATTCGCGGCGAACACCAGCAGCAGCCCTTCGGGCGCGGACACCACGCTGCCGGAGAACGTGACGACGTGGTTGAAGCCCCACGAGGCCACGCCGGCGACGGTCGCCACGACGGCTGAGAGGAAGACTGCGATTGCCCCGTAGGTCATCGCCGCAAGCGCCTTGGCTGCGAACACCTGGCCACGATCGACCGAGCGCGTGAGGATCGTCTTCAGCGTGCCGTTGCCGTCCTCGGCGGCGACGATGTCCCCCGCGACCAGGGCGGCGATCAACGGCAGCATGAACACCGACAGGAACAGCAGCATCAGCACGGGCGTGGCCAGCCCTGACTGGGTGATATGCGAGGCGAAGATGTTGCCCTGGTCGTGGCCGCGATCGCTGCGCAGGTTCTGGGCGATCACGAAGATGATCGGAAGGATCGCCGCCAACCCGAGGCCGAGGTAGGTGCGCTTCTGCGAAACGAGCTTGCGCAGCTCCCACCGGTAGGCGGTCAGCGTCGAGGGGCGTCTGACGTGCGCCACGCCAGCGGGAGCGAGCGTCGGGGAGGCCTCAAGCGTGCTCATGAACCTGCTCCTGTGCGCGGTGTCCGTTGCCCACCGGGATTGCATCGCCCGCTGCTGCCTCCGCGCCCTCGGTCAGCCGGAAGAAGAGGTCCTCGAGCGTCGCCAGCTCCGGGGTCAGCGCGAGAATGCCGACGCCAGCCGCGCCGAGCGCGATCGACAGGGCGCCCACGTCGGGCTCCTGGGCCTGGAAGGAGAGGCCACCCTGCTCGGGCAGGTGGGCACCGGTCACGTGCTCGATGCCGGGCTGTGCGCGCAGTACCGCGAGCGCGCGCGAGTCGTCGGTGGAGCGCAGCCGGTAGCCGGTCCCGCCCTGGCGGCGCAGGTCGGCGAGCGCGCCCTCATAGACGACTCGCCCGGAGTCGACGATCGCCACGCGGTCGCACAGTTCCTGCACCTCCGGCAGCTGGTGGCTGGAGAGCAGAACGGTGATCCCCTGGTCGGCCAGCCGGCGGATCAGCTCACGCATGTCGCGCATCCCCGCCGGGTCGAGGCCGGTGGCGGGCTCGTCGAGGATCAGCAGGCGCGGGCGGCGCAGCAGCGCGGCGGCGATGCCGAGGCGCTGGCGCATGCCGTGGGAGTAGCCGCCCACGCGATGCTCCGCGCGTGGACTGAGCTCGACGATCGCGAGCACCTCGGGGATGCGCTCGCGCGCGCCGCCGCCGTCCAGAGCGCCGAGCAGTTCGAGGTTCTTACGCGCGCTGAGGTAGGGGTAGAACTTGGGCGCCTCGACAAACCCCGCAACGCCCTCGAGCGCTCGCGCGCCCTCGCGGATCGGGTCGCGGCCGAACAGCTCGACGGTGCCCTCCGTCGGCATGATCAGGCCGAGCGCCATGCGCAGCGTGGTCGTCTTGCCAGCGCCGTTGGGTCCCAGGAACCCGTACACGTCGCCGGCGTGGACGTTGAGGTCGATGTGGTCGACCGCCAGAACCTCCTTGTAACGCTTGACGAGACCGCGCGCCCTGACCGGCTGCGCCTCGCTCACGGCTACAGGCCCTTGGCCACCGCTTCGACGGCGGCGGGGGGGACTGCGCCAGCGATCAGGTAGCGCACGCCGGCGCGCTCGAAGCTGAGCAGCGTGCCGAGCTCGGTCGGCAGCTCGCTGGCGGTGACCCCGTTGATCTTGACCTGCTGCAGCCCTTCGGGCAGCGAGGAGGTCTGCGACGAGCCGGCCTTGTCCTTGCCTTCGAGCACCGCGATCGTCCCGGGTCCACTGCCGTGGGTGGTGACGTTGGGGTGTTCGTGTTCGCCGCCCTGTGCGGAGTCGCCCTGATGTTCGCCGGGCTTGGGCAGCACCACTTCTTCGACCT
>CAYNGQ010000548.1:0-3988 GCA_964396735.1 uncultured Solirubrobacteraceae bacterium
CGCCCAGCCCGGTGCCCTGCCACCAGGTGAGGACGGGCCGGCCGCGGTAGGTCTGCACGCGGAAGTCGCTCGCCTCCTCGCCGGCGGGGACGGCATTGAACCAGACGACGTTGCCCTGCTGGTCGAGGATCTCGGGGCCGTTGGCGTACGTGCTCGTGTCGCCGAACGGGGAGATGAAGATGTCGCCGCGGCCGATGTTGGGCTGTGAGGTGAGAATCGTCACCGGTGGCGGCGCCGTCGGCGTTGCCGCCTCGGCCACGCCGCCTGGAGCGCTTGCGGCGCCGCCGAGTACGACGGCGGCGCCGAGGGCCAATCGACGCCATCGCCGCCGGCTCCGGGATGCGGTGGGAATGGTGATTCGGGGCATGGTGCTTCCTCCTTGCAATAGGGAGTCTTGATACTTGGTGGGACTTGGTGATGAGGGGTCGTGAGCCGCTTGGGTCGGTCCACCGCGAGCACGTTAGGACATAAACCTCATAAAGTCAATAGAGAATATGATCTTTCTGTGAAACGTTGTGGATGCAGGGGATTGAGGCATCGGCGCTTGGCTGGAGGTGCCCTACGCTGCGGCCTGGGCGGACCAGTCGCGATACAGGGCGTGGTAGCGGCCCGCGGCGACAATCAGCTCGTCGTGGGTGCCCTGCTCGACGATGCGGCCGTGTTCGAGCACGACGATCCGCCCGGCGCGGCGAATGGTGGAGAGGCGGTGGGCGATCACGATCGCGGTGCGCCCCGCGAGCAGGCGGCGCAGGCCGGCCTCGATGCGGCCCTCGGTGTGGAGGTCGACGTTGGAGGTCGCCTCGTCGAGGATCAGGATGCGCGGATCGGCGATCAGTGCGCGCGCGAAGGCGATCAGCTGACGCTGGCCGGCGGAGAGCTGCGCGCCGCGCTCGCCCACCTCGGTGTCGTAGCCGCGCGGCAGCGCCGCGATGAACTCGTCTGCCCCCACGGCGTGCGCAGCGTCGCGGATCTGCTCGGGCGTGGCGTCGGGGAGTCCGAAGGCGATGTTCTCACCGATCGTGCCGCTGAACAGGAACGCCTCCTGGGGGACGATTCCCATCTGTGATCGCAACGAATGGGCGGTGACCTCGCGCAGGTCGTGGCCGTCCACCAGCACGCTCCCCGCGGTGGGGTCGTAGAAGCGGGCGACGAGCTTCGCCATCGTCGACTTGCCGGCGCCTGTGGCGCCCACCAGCGCGACGGTCTGGCCGGGGGGGACGTGCAGGTCGATCTGGTCGAGTGCCAGCACCTCCGCGGGAGCCTCCCCGTTGCCGTTGGACGTCGACCCACCGCGTCGGCGGCGTGGGTTGTAGGCGAAGGAGACCCCGTCGAAGTGCACGTCGCCGCGGATCGGGCCGAGCGCGGGCGCGCCGGGGCGGTCCTCCAGTGTGGGCGGGGTGTCGAGCAGCTGGAAGATCTTCTCCAGCGCCGCCATACCGGACTGGTAGGTGGTGTATAGCTGCGAGAGCTGCTGGATCGGTTCGAACAGGAACGAGAGCGTCGCCACGAACGCGACCACGGTGCCGGCGGTGATATGGCCGTTGATCGCCTGGTAGCCGCCATACAGCACGATCACCGCGAGCGCCACGCCGGAGAGCATTTCCACGGTGGGGAAGTAGGCGGCGTTGAGCCGCACCGTCACCATGTTGGCGTCGCAGTTCTCGCGGTTGAGCTGCGCGAACTGCGCTTCGTGGCGGGGCTCCTGGCCGAAGCTGCGCACCACGCGGATGCCCGAGAGAGTCTCCTGCAGGTACGCGGTGATCGTCCCGATCGTCTCACGGGTGCGCCGGAACGCGCCCGCCGACACGAGGCGAAACCAGATCGACAGTCCGGCGACGAACGGCACGATGCAGAACGTCAGGAGCGCCAGCCCGGGATCGAGGTAGAGCAGCACCGCGATCGCCCCGAACAGCGTCAAGCCGGACTGCACGAGCGTCACCACCGAGTCGGTGACGAGGCTTTCCAGCGCCTCCACGTCGTTGGTGATGCGCGAGATCAGCACGCCCGCGGGGCGGCTCTCGTAGAAGCCGATTGGCTGGCGCTGCAGGTGGGTGAAGATGCGGATCCGCAGGTCGGCGAGCGCGCGCTGGCCGACGAGGCCGACGAGGTAGGTCTGCAGGTAGGTCATCCCCCACACCAGCAGCGCGGAGAACAGGAACGCGAGCACGACCAGCACGAGCGTGTGCGTGTCGTGCTGCTCGATCCCTTCGTCGATCGCCACCTTCGCGAGCAGCGGCGGCGCCAGCGAGGCCGCGGTGCCGACGATCAGCGCTACCAACATCGCGGCGACGCGCAGGCGGTAGGGGCGCAGCAGCTGCAGCAGGCCGCGCAGGTTGCGCGCGCGGCTTTCCTTGCTGGCGCGCTCCCCGTCCCACTGCTGCCCGCCGCGGGCAAAGCCCGGGCCGAGGCCGCGCCGGGCCGCGCCGGAGCCACCACGGCCGCCGCCCATTCCGCCGCCGCCGAATCCGCCGGGGCTCACAGCGCCACCCCCTGCTCCCGCTCACGGGTCTCCTTCGTGAGGAACACTTGCTCGGGCAGGCCCTTCTCCACGATCTCGCGGTACAGCTCGGAGACCTCGAGCAGTTCCCGGTGGTCGCCCTGGGCGACGATCCGACCGCCGTCCAGCACGACGATCTCATCCGCCAGTGCGATCGTCGAGAGGCGGTGGGCGATCACGAACGTGGTGCGGCCTGCCATCGCCTCGGCAAGCGCCAGCTTGATGCTCTGCTCGGTGGAGGCGTCCACCGAGGAGGTGGCGTCGTCGAGTACCAGCACGCGCGGGTTGGCGAGCAGCGCGCGCGCGATCGCGATGCGCTGGCGCTGCCCGCCGGAGACTGTCAGGCCGCGCTCGCCGATCTGGGTCTCGTAACCCTGGGGCAGGTGGCTGACGAAGTCGTGCGCCTGGGCGCGCCGGGCGGCCGCTTCGATCTCCTCGATCGAGGCGTCGGGGCGGGCGTAGGCGATGTTCTCGGCGACCGAGGCGGAGAACAGGAAGGGGTCGTCGCTGACGACCGCCACCGCGGAGCGCAGCGAGCGCAGGCTCACCTCGCGGACGTCGGCTCCGTCGAGCAGGACGCTGCCCGCGGCGGGGTCGTACAGCCGCGAGATCAGCGCCACGAGGCTGGTCTTGCCCGAGCCCGTGGCTCCCACCAGCGCGACGGTCTGCCCCGCGGGCACGTCGAGGTCGATGTCGTGCAGCACCGCTCGCGCCCTCTGCGACGTAGGCGCGTGTGCAGCTGAGGAGCCGATCCCGGCCAGCTCGTCGTGGGGATCCTCATAGCGCAGCGTGACGCCGCGCAACTCGACGTGGCCATTGCCGGCGGGCAGCGGAGGGGCCCCGGAGGGCTCGGCGAGATGGGGTTCGCGGTCGAGCACCTGGAAGATGCGCGCGCCCGAGGCGGTGGCGCGCTGAGCGAGGTTGAGCGTCACGCCGAGCGAGCGCATCGGGCTGATCAGCATGTTCAGCAGCAGGTAGAACGTGGTGAATTGGCCGAGCGTCAGGTGGGCGTGGATCACCGACTCGCCCCCCACCAGCAGCACGGCGGCGAGGCCGAGCTGCGGCAGGAAGCCGATGATGGGGTTGTAGGCGGCTTCCAGGCGGGTGGTGACCATCGCCTGTTCGAACACACGCCCCGAGCTGCGTTTGAAGCGCTCCAGCTGGCGGGGCTCGCGGGCGAAGGCCTTGACGACCCGCACCCCGGTGATGTTCTCCTCGGCGTCCGCGGTGAGCTCGCCGATGCGCTGCTGCACCTCCTGGATAGCGGGGCGCGCGCGGCGGCCGTAGCGGTAGGAGATGACCACCACGAACGGCACCGGTGCGAGCGCGATCAGGCCCAGCTCGGGGTTGACGACGATCATCACGATGCCGGCCAGCACGATCGTGAGGAGCGACTGCAGGATGAATACGAGGCCGTAGCCGAGGAAGAAGCGCACGGCCTGGAGGTCCACGGTGGCGCGGGACATCAGCTGGCCGGTCTGCTGGTGGTCG
>CAYNGQ010000549.1:0-5500 GCA_964396735.1 uncultured Solirubrobacteraceae bacterium
GACGGCAGGCTGCTGCAGACCTACATGAAGGAGGTCAAGCGGCTGGATCCCAAGGAAAACCTGGCGGTCTCGATCGCCGTCGATCAGACGTTTCATCTGCTGGCGCTGCTCGTCCTGGCACTGGTCATCGGCTCCTGAGCCCCGGATCGCCCACCGGCCAGGTGGGCGCTTGCCGAACGTTGGCATCATCGGTCGATGCCCGAGCTCTCCCTGCGGCCGTTCTCCGAAGACGACGGCCCGGTGCTGATGAGTGTCCTCGGGGCGCCCGCGGTGGCGCGCTGGCTGCTGCCCGCCGGACGCGCGCAACCCAACTCGGAGGCCGAGTGCGCGGCACGAGCCAGCGCCGGCGCCGCACACTGGCGCGCGCACGGATTTGGTCCGTGGATCGTCGGCGAACGGGGACGCGCGGTCGCCTGCGGCGGTCTTGGCCTGCGGCTGCTCGACGGCAGTGCCGTGCTGGAGGTCGCCTGGGCCGTGGTCCCGGAGGCGTGGGGTCGCGGGATCGCCACTTCGATCGGGCACGAGGCGCTCGCACTCGCGGCCGTCCGCGGGGCGCGGGAGGCGGTCGCTCTGACCCGCATCGACAACCTCGCCTCGCGGCGGGTGATGGACAAGCTTGGCATGGCTCCCGTTCGCGAGCTGCAGCACGTGGGTCTTGCACACGTGCTCTACCGCGTTGAGGTCGGCTGAGGGGGCTCCCGATTGGCGGTATCGCGCACCGGCGCCATCGGGTGCCGGTGCGGCAACTCCACACCGGTGCGCCACTGCGTAGCGACTCACACCGCCGGCAGCGAATACTTGCGCGTCTTCGGCGACTGCTCCAGCAGCCCGACCTCCACGAGTGTGATCACGTAACGGTGGATCGTGCTGGCGCTGATCTGCAGGCGCTCGGCGATCTCCATCAGTCCCAGCGTCGGCTCGTCGGGGCCAAAGCAGGTGAGGATCGCCAGGCCCCGCAGCAGCGAGCGCGACAACCGGCGGTCCTCGTAGGTGGGCATGCCGGTTTCATCGACGCGGCTGAGCGCGGCCGAGATCAGTGCGGCGAAGCCGGGGGCTCGCCCGGGGTCGGCGGAGCGGACGATCTCCTCGATCTGTCCGGGGGAGAGTGTGATCGAGATCTGCGGTTCGGTGGCCATCGCGCAATCCTCGCAGATCATGCAGACGACTGTCTGAAGGTCTCCGGCTGGCAGCCATTCGCAAGCTCTCGGTATCCGGTGGCGAAGCCAACCGGCTCATCGACGCGTCACCACGTCCAGGTGCCCCGGAGGCGCGAGCCAAGACGGGTGCGATGGAGGTGGGGCTGGGGTATCCATCAGGGTGTCTATGTTGAGGGAATGAGCGAGATCGATGTCACCTACTTCAACGACCCCGGCTGCCCCTGGGGTTACTCCGTCAGCCCGGCGATCGCGGTGCTGCGCTGGCGTTACGGTTCGCGGCTGTGCTGGCGCCTTGTGACGATCGGGCTCTCGGAGGACCCCGATCGTTACGTCAAAAGTGGCTACACGCCAACGCGCTCCGCGGTCGGCCAGTTGATGTACCGCGCGCGCTACGGGATGCCGTTCGCGCTGACGCCACGCGCGCGCGTGCTCGGCACCGCGCGCCTGCCGGGCGATCGTGGCCACGCGGCTGCTCGATCCCGAGCGCGAGCTGGCGGTGTTGCGCGCGCTGCAGTTCGGGTGGTTCACGACGACGCTGCTGCTCGACGAGGACGAGGGGATCGCGCAGGCGCTCGCACGCGTGGAGGGGCTCGACATCGGCGCGGTCGTGGGGATGCTCGATGACCCGCGTGTCATCGAGGGGTATGAGGCTGACAAGCGCGAGACCCGCCAGGCGGAGGGTGGGCCCACGCACTTCCAGGGCAAGGCGCGGCAGACCGACGGGCCGGTGCGTTACTCGGCACCGTCGCTCGTATTCACACTTGGCGGCGCACAGAACGACGCCGGGAGCACCGGGCCGAGCGGCACGGCGGTTGCCGGCGCCGGAGAGCCACGGCGCTTGGAGGCCGGCGGCTTTCAGACGATCGAGGCATATGACGTGCTGATCGCCAATCTCGATCCGTCGCTGCGGCGGGAGGCTCCACCAGAGATGCCTCTGCTGGCGCTCGAGCGCTTTCCCGACGGGCTTGTCACGCAGGAGGTTGCGGCGATCATGGCGCAGGGCAACACACCGCCCGACCGCGCCGCCGCCGAGCGCGCGCTGATCGAGCTGGTGGGGGACGGTCGCGCGCGACGCACCCCCTTGGGCGACGACGCGCTGTGGCAGCCGGCCTGACCCTGTCGAGCCAGCCGCCTCCAAAGGCTCGGGCAGCTCGCCACTTGGCGGACTTGCGGGCGCGTCTGGTTGGCGACCCCCAATCATCGCGGCGGGCGGGCAGGTAGCCTCCAACGCGCGATGAGCACCACGGTCACACTCCCTGACGGCAACGCTCTGGAGCTTCCCGACGGCGCTACTGGCGCCGACGCCGCAGCTGCGATCGGCGCCGGCCTGGCGCGGGCGGCGCTGGCGGTGGAGATCCGCGGCGAGAATGGTGTGGCAGGAGGAGCGGGAGGGGAGACCCCGGAGGTGCGCGACCTCTCCCGGCCGCTGCCCGACGGCGCCTCGATCGCGATCCTCACCGCGCGCTCGGAGGGCGAGGAGCCGTTGCGGCTGATCCGCCACGACGCCGCGCACGTGCTCGCCGCCGCCGTGATGGATCTCTACCCGGGCGTGAAGATCTCGATCGGCCCGGCGATCGAGCAGGGCTTCTACTACGACTTCGAGTTCCCCGACGGGGTGAGCGTCTCTGAGGCCGACTTCCCCGCGATCGAAGAGCGGATGCGCGCGCACGTCAAGGCGGCGGAGCGCTTCGAGCGTGAGGAGATGCCGGTTGCGGACGCGCGCGCGCGCTTCGCGGCGCTTGGGCAGGACTACAAGGTCGAGCTGATCGACGACCTCGTGCGAGCCTCCGCACAGGGCGCGACGGGCGGCGATGGCGGTGGCAGCGATCACGGGTCAGGCGGCGGAGATGGAGATGGGGGCGGGGAGAGCGCTCGGTCGCAGCGGTTGGACACCGTCTCGCTCTACACCAACGGACCATTCACCGACCTCTGCCGCGGCCCGCACGCGCCCACCACGAAGACCGTCGGGGCGTTCAAGCTGCAGTCGGTCGCCGGCGCCTACTGGCGGGGGGACTCCACGCGCACGATGCTGACGCGCATCTACGGCACCGCGTTCTTCACGAAGGCCGCCCTCGAAGAGCACCTGGAGCGCCTCGAGCAGGCGCGCGCGCGCGACCACCGCCGCCTGGGGCGGGAGCTCGACCTCTTCCAGTTCTCCGAGCTCTCGCCTGGCGCTCCCCTGTGGAAGCCGGCGGGGATGGTTGTGTGGAACGCGCTCACCGAGCTGTGGCGGGAGGAGAACCGCGCGCGTGGCTACGAGGAGGTCAAAACGCCGATCCTGTACGACGTCGAGCTCTTCAAGCAGTCGGGGCACTGGGACAAGTTCCGGGAGAACATGTACTTCACCGAGGTCGAGTCCCGCCCGATGGGCCTCAAGCCGATGAACTGCCCGGCGCACATCCAGATCTACAAGGATGCCCGCCACTCCTACCGCGACCTGCCGATCCGCTACTCCGAGCAGGGCCTGGTGCATCGCCACGAGCCCAGCGGCACGCTGCACGGCCTGCTGCGTGTGCGCCCGATCACCCAGGACGACGCGCACATCTTCTGCACCGAGGAGCAGGTGCAGGAAGAGGTCGTGCGCTGCCTGCGCTTCGGCTTTCACATCTACGAGCTGTTCAGGTTTGAGCCGCGCCTGGAGCTCTCCACGCGCCCGGAGCGACGAATCGGCAGCGATGAGATGTGGGACCGCGCCGAGGCGGCGCTGCGGGGAGCGCTGGAGGCGGAGGGCCTCGCCTACGAGGTCAACCCGGGGGACGGCGCCTTCTACGGCCCCAAGATCGACCTGCACATGGCCGACTCGATCGGGCGCTCCTGGCAGCTGGGGACGGTGCAGCTCGACTACTCGATGCCCGAGCGCTTCGAGCTCGTCTACACCGGTGCCGACAACGCCGAGCACCGGCCGGTGATGATCCACCGTGCGCTGCTGGGTTCCTTCGAGCGCTTCATCGGCATCCTGATCGAGCACTACGCGGGCGAGCTGCCGCTGTGGCTGGCGCCCGTGCAGGCGATCGTGCTGCCCGTCTCAGACCGTTTCAACGAGTACGGCGCTTCCGTGCAGGAGCGCCTGCGCGAGCAGGGACTGCGCGTCGAGCTCGACGATCGCAGCGAGTCGATCGGACGCAAGGTGCGCGACGCCGAGCTGCGCCGCATCCCACACATGCTCGTGGTCGGCGAGCGCGAGCAGCGCGAAGGCACGGCGTCGGTGCGCGAGCATCGGGCTGGAGACACGGGCAGCGCAGCGGTGGATGAGCTCGCGCAGCGGCTGGCGGCACACGCGCGACGGCGCGCATCCTCGCCCACGTCGCCAACCGCGCACGGGGACGCATAGCCCTGTCCACCGCTGGGCTGGTGGGGTGCAGGTGGGGGGCGGAATCGGATGGCCGTCCAAAAGCTCCCCTTGCGCGCCGCCGACACCCCGTTATACTCGGCCGCCTTGAGGAGTTCCCGCATCCCATTTTCAGTGTGCCGCGCCATCGAATCGGCTTGACGCGCCGCCAGGACAGCTAGTGGCCGTACCCCGCAGGTTCGACCGGCGCCCGCCCGAGCGGGACACGACCAGGGTCAACGAGCGGATCCGCGTACCCGAGGTGCGCTTGATCGACGACCAGGGAGCTCAGGTCGGGGTGCTGAAGACCCCAGACGCGCTGCGCTTCGCCCAGGAACGCGATCTGGACCTGGTGGAGGTCGCGCCGGAGGCGCGCCCGCCGGTGTGCCGCGTGCTGGACTACTCCAAGTACAAGTACGAGCAGGCCCAGAAGCAGAAGGCCGCCCGGCGCCATCAGCAGCAGATCACGGTGCGAGAGATCAAGTTCCGTCCGAAGATCGCCCAGAACGACTACGACACCAAGAAGGGCCACGTGGCCCGGTTCTTGCGTAACCGCGACAAGGTGAAGATCACGATCATGTTCCGTGGTCGCGAGGTCACCCATCCCGAGCGCGGCACCGCCCTGCTCGATCGACTGGCCGGTGAGCTGTCCGAGATCGGCGTAGTCGAGCAGTCCCCCGTCCAGGACGGACGCAACATGACGATGCTGCTCGCGCCGTCCAAGGCGGTTCTCGCTGGCGAGAAGGACAAGGCCGCCGACGACAAGCATGAAAAGGCCTCCGACGGCGACCACGACAACACGTCCGACGGGCACGAGCCGAACGCGGCCGAGGAGAACGCGGCGGAGCCGAACGCGGCCGACTCGCAGGCAGCCGAGCCCCAGGCCGACAGCGACGCCGACGGCACGGCTGCCGGAAATGGCGACGGCGACGGCCAGCAGGCATCAGAGCCCGTCGAAGCCGGCAGCTCGACCACCGCCTGACTCGCTAGCCGCCTCCCCGCCGGGCGGCCCGGC
>CAYNGQ010000550.1:0-3432 GCA_964396735.1 uncultured Solirubrobacteraceae bacterium
GTCCACGTCCGCCACCACCACGTGCGACTCGCCGCGCTCGATCACCTGCGCCAGCAGCTCCAGCGCCGGCCCGGGCGGCAGCTCGCGCACGCCGCCGCCGCGCAGCCGCTCGCCGACCGCGGCCGCCATCCCCTCGCCGGCCCACGGACCCCAGCCCACGGCGCCGGCGGCCAGGCCGCGCTCGCGGCGCAGCTCGGCGAGCGCATCCAGGTATGCGTTCGCGGCCGCGTACGCGCCCTGCCCGGCGTTGCCGAGCGTGCCGGCGATCGATGAGAAGAGCACGAACGCGGTGAGCTCCAGCCCCTCGGTCAGCTCATGCAGGTGCCACGCCGCGTCCACCTTGGCGCGCAGCACGCCCTCCAGGCGCTCGGCGCTCAGCCCCTCGATCAGGCCGTCGTCGAGCACCCCCGCCACGTGGAAGACGCCGGTGAGCGGGTGCTCCGCGGGCACCTCCGCGAGCAGCCGCTGCAGCTGCGCGCGGTCGGCGGCGTCGCACGCGACCACGCTCACCTTCGCGCCCAGCTCCTCCAGTTCGGAGCGCAGCTCCGCCACGCCCGGCGCCTGCGGTCCGCGGCGGCTCGCCAGCAGCAGGTGCTCGGCGCCGCGCTGCGCCAGCCAGCGCGCGAGGTGCCCACCGAGCGCGCCGGTCGCGCCCGTCACCAGCACCGTGCCCGTCGGGGCATATGCGTCCGCCGCCGCGCCCGCGCCCAGCGGCGCCGGCAGCAGGCGACTCGCGAACAGGCCGCCCGTGCGCACCGCCAGCTCCCGCTCGCGGCCCGCGGCCGGGGAGCCCACGCCCCCGCCTGCGCCGGCGCCCCCGCTCGAGCCGGCGCCCCCGCTCGAGTTGGCGAGCGCCGCGCACAGCCTTCCCAGCGCCCGCTCGTCGGGCTCCGGCGGCAGATCGACGAGGCCGCCCCACCGTGCGGGCTCCTCCAGGGCGAGCACTCGGCCCAGACCCCACACCAGCGCCGCCGCCGGTGCCCTCAGCGCATCGCCGGCGCCCACCGACACGGCGCCCTGCGTCACACACCACAGCGGCGCCATCACCCCGGCCTCACCGAGCGCCTGCATCAGCGCAAGCGTCTCCACCGTGCCGGCGCGCAGGTCGTCGCGCTCGGCTCCGCACGCCAGCAGCGAGAGCACGCCGCCGATCGTTGAGGCGCTTCCCGCACCACTGTCCTCGGCCTCGGTCTCAGTGCTTCGCCGAGACCCACCCGCCGGCAGCGTGCGCAACCGCTCCGCCAGCCCCTCGCGATCGTCGCTCGCGACCTCCACCACCACGGCCCGGGCCCCATGCGACGCAAGCGCCCCGGTGACGGCCGCACTCAGGCGCTCATCAGAGTTGGTATCCGCCGCGACGGCCACCAGCCACGTGCCCCCGAGCAGCCCCGCCGCGCGATCGCTGAGCGGCGTCCACCGCACCCGGTAGCGCCAGCGCTCGCTGCCGAAGCCCGGCCCCTGCTCGGCCTGCAGCCAGTAGCGCTCGCGCTGGAAGGCATACAGCGGCAGTCCCACGCGCTGGGCTCCCGTGCCGTCGAACACCCGGGCCCACTCCACGCCGGTGCCACGCACCCACAGCTCGCCGAGGCCCGCCAGCAGCGCGCGCGCCTCCTCTTGGCCGGCTCGCAGCGCCGGCGCCGCGAGGATCGGCGCGGGCGCTGCCGCCCCTGGTCCGCCGCGCTCGGCGTCGCCGGTCTCGGGCGCGCCGGCGCACTCCTCCACCATCGCGCTCAACACGCCGCTCGGCCCCAGCTCCAGGAAGCTCCCGACGCCCTCCCCCAGCAGCGCGCCGACGCCGTCGGCGAAGCGCACCGGCTCGCGCACATGCCGCACCCAGTAGGCCGCGGTGCACAGCTCTGCCTTTGCGGCCAAACCACCCGACAGGTTCGACACCAGCGGGATCCGCGGCTCCGAGAACGACACGCTCTGCGCGACGCGCCCGAACTCCTCCAGCATCCCCTCCCCCATGCGCGGAGAGTGAAAGGCGTGGCTCACCCGCAACCGCTTCGTCCGCGCGCCCCGCCGCTCCCACACGTCGATCAGCTCCGTCACCGCGTCCTCGTCGCCGGAGATCACGACAGAGCCGGGGGCGTTCACGGCCGCCAGCGCCACCCTGCTCTCCCAGCCATCGAGCACCGCGAACGACTCCAGCATCTCGGCCTCCGGCGCGGCGATCGCCGCCATCGCCCCGCCTTGCGGCAGCGCGCCCATCAGCCGGCCACGCGCGGCGACCAGGCGGCAGGCGTCCTCCAAGGAGAAGACGCCTGCCACGTGCGCCGCCGCCAACTCCCCCACCGAGTGTCCAATCAGGAAGTCGGGGCGCACGCCCCACGCCTCCACCAACCGGTAGAGCGCGACCTCCAATGCGAACAGGGCCGGCTGCGCCAGCGCCGTGCCATCCAGCTCCGCCTCCGCGCCGCCCTGTCCGACCCCGAAGACGACCTCGCGCAGATCGCGTCCCAGGTGCTCCTCCAGGCAGGCGCACACCTCGTCGAAGGCTGCACGGAACAACGGGAACGCCCCATACAGCTCCTGGCCCATGCCCGCCCGCTGCGCGCCCTGGCCGGTGAACAGGAACGCCAGCTTGCCGCGATCGCCGGGGGTCTCGGCGGCGCCGCCGATCACGCCCGGCGACGGCTCGCCGGCCGCCAGCGCGCCGAGGGTCTCGAGCAGCTCGCCACGGTCGCCGCCGAGCACGACCGCGCGATCCTCCAACGCCGAGCGGCCCGCCAGCGAAAGCCCGACGTCGGCGGCTGCCAGTTCGGGGGCGCCCGCCACGTGGCTGCGCAGCCGGCCGGCCTGGTCGCGCAGCGCGGCAGCGCCTCTGCCCGACAGCACCCACGGCGTCACCGCGGGGGCCGGCGCCGGATCCGCAACGGCCGGCAGCGCCTCGCCGAAGACACGGCCCTCCGGTTCGCCCTCCCCGAGCGCGGCCTGCGGCTTCGGCATCCCCCGCGGGGCGGGCTGCTCCGGCGGCGCCTCCTCGAGGATCACATGCGCGTTGGTGCCGGAGATCCCGAACGAGGAGACGGCCGCCCGCCGCGGCTCCCCGCCACGCGGCCACGGCACCTCCTCGGTGAGCAGCGCGACCGCGCCCGAGGACCAATCGACCTCGCCGCTCGGCGCGTCCACATGCAGCGTGCGCGGCAGCACGCCGTGGCGCAGCGCCATCACCATCTTGATCACGCCGGCGGCGCCGGCGGCGGCCTGCGCGTGGCCGATGTTCGACTTGATCGAGCCCAACCACAGCGGCCGCTCCGCGTCGCGGTCACGGCCGTAGGCTTCGAGCAGCGCCTGCGCCTCGATCGGGTCGCCGAGCGTGGTGCCGGTGCCGTGGCCCTCGACCGCGTCGATCTGCGCCGCGCGCAGGCCGGCGCTCTGCAGCGCCTGCGCGATCAGCCGCTCCTGGGAGGGGCCGTTGGCCGCCGTCAG
>CAYNGQ010000551.1:0-1924 GCA_964396735.1 uncultured Solirubrobacteraceae bacterium
GACGCGCGGGACCGGCATGATGCACCACGTCTTCGACCGCTGGGAGCGGTGGGCGGGGGAGATGAAGACCCGCACGACCGGCGTCCTGATCGCCGATCGGCGCGGGGTGACGGCGCAGTACGCGCTGATGAGCCTGCAGGAACGAGGGACGCTGTTCGTCGGCCCCACCGAGGAGGTCTACGAGGGCATGATCGTCGGCGAGAACGCCCGCTCGGAGGACATCGACGTCAACCCCGTCAAGGAGAAGCACCTGACCAACATGCGCTCCTCCACCTCGGATGTGCTGGAGCGGCTGATCCCGCATCGCAAGCTCACGCTCGACCAGGCGATGGAGTGGGTGCGCGAGGACGAGTGCGTCGAGGTGACGCCGCAGACCGTGCGCATGCGCAAGGTGGAGCTGGGCAAGACCGAGCGCATGAAGGCGGCGCGCATCCGGCGGGGGAAATGAACTTGGAGGGCGCCCTTAACAACCGAAACCCGCTGTGGGCGGGCCTCGGCAAGACTCTGGTGCCCAAACTGCGGGCTGCGACTGTCTCTCGCGTACCCAAGGCTACCAGGCCTTGCCGTTGCCCTCAACTTCGTATGGCTACGGCGGCCGGACTCGAACCGACACCTCAGCGAGAGACAGTCGCGCGTGCTGCCGATTACACCACGCCGAAAAGCCGTTGGCGATCATAGGCACGGCTTGGGATGGTTCGCTCGCTTGGCGCGCTAGGGTTCCCCGCATGACCCGCTCCATCAGACGCATTGCCCTGGCCGCCATATGCGCGGCAACCGCGCTGGGACTTGCCGCAACGCCCGCGCTCGCCACCCACTTCCAGCCCGAGAGCTACTCGGAATTGCTGGCGCAGCTGCACCACCGCGAAATCGTCGCGATCGTGTTGCACCCGACCGGGCCCAAGGCTCACGCGTCGTCACGCAACGGACAGCACTTCACGGTCACCTACACGCCGGCCGAGGTCGCACCGCTGCGCGCGGCGGCGACCGCTGGCGGCTCCTCGTTTGCGATCGCCACGGCGAAGCCCAAATCCACCACGACCCACCACAAACTGCGTTACATCGCTGGCGGGGTGCTGGTCGTCGTGATCGTGGTCGTGCTGGTCGTGCTGCTGATCGGCCGCCGCCGCACGCTGGAGGAGGAAGGTCCCGGCGGCGAGGCGGCCTCCGCGCCTCCGCCCGCCGGCTCGAGCTGAGGCCGATCGCTTCGGGGTGAGTCGCTTTCACGCCGGACACGCACACGGTCCGTTGCACGCCCCGCCGGCCTCCGCGCGCCGCGTCGGGGCCGCGCTGGCGCTGATCCTGGGGTTCATGGCTGTCGAGGTCGTGGCGGGGGTGCTCTCGCACTCGCTGGCGCTGATCTCCGACGCGGCGCACATGCTCACCGACGCGGCCGCCCTCGGACTCTCGCTGGTGGCGCTGCGCCTCGCGGCGCGCCCGGCGCGGGGGGCGATGACGTACGGCTTCCTGCGCGTCGAGGCGCTTGCGGCGCAGGCCAACGGGATCACGCTGCTGGTGCTTGCCGCGCTGATCGTCTACTCGGCCGTGCTGCGGCTGATCTCCCCGCCGACGGTCTCGGCGTGGACGGTGGTAGGGGTGGCGCTGGCGGGGATCGCGGTCAACGGCGCCGCCACCGCCGCGCTCGCCGGCGCGGGACGCGAGTCGCACATGAGCATCGAGGGCTCCTTCCAGCACATCCTCACCGACCTGTTCGCGTTCATCGGCACGGCGCTCGCCGGGATCGTGATCCTCCTGACGGGCTTCCAGCGCGCCGACCCGATCGCCTCGCTGGCGATCGCCGCGCTGATGCTGCGTTCTGCCGTGGGCCTGCTGCGCGCCTCGGGGCGGATCTTCCTGGAGGCCGCCCCACCGGGCCTCGACCCGCAGGAGATCGGGCATGCGCTGGCGGCCCATCCCGGCGTCGTCG
>CAYNGQ010000552.1:0-1503 GCA_964396735.1 uncultured Solirubrobacteraceae bacterium
CGCGAACGGACAAGCGGCGCCGCAGGCCGGTCCCGAGCACCCCTGCGGGCAGCGTCCCCACCGCCACCGCAACTCGGCGGCGCTGGCAAGCCCGGCCTGGTGGTCCTGGCCGTCGCGAAATCGCCGGCGGCCTTGACATTGACGCTCTAAGTGTAGTTTGGTTATATATCAAAGATCATATCGGATATCGTTGGCGCCAGGTGGTCCGCGGCTGAAGGAAGACCTGCGGCCGTACTAGCTCGGGCCCGGATTCCCAAGATCTGTTGATGCTTGCGACGACGCGGAGTGGCGGATGCAGCTGATAGCAGCCCGACGAGTCATTGATGGCTGTGGTCATGTAACTGAGGGCCCGGCGCACGTGGTGCTTGAGAATGGCCGCATTGTCGACGTCCTGCAGGGCCAGCAGCCGGCCGAACCTGGCGAACTCATCGACCTCAGTGGAATGACTCTGCTTCCCGGGCTGGTAGATACGCATATCCACATCTCAGGCTCAGGCGGATTCGATGCGCGCGAGAAACTGGCGACGGAGAGCGAGCAAACGCTGCTGTTGCGGGTGGCTCAAAATTGCCGCACCATGCTTCGAGTCGGCGTTACGACTGCTCGCGACTGCGGCACGCGCAACGAAATCATCTTTCCGTTCCTGGCGGCACTTCGCAGTGGAGCTGCGGTCGGCCCGCGTCTGCTCGTAGCTGGAGCGGCGCTAACACCGACGGGCGGGCACGTAGCTGATCTCTTCGGACACGAGGTCGATTCGGTTGACGCCATTGTCAAGGCAGTACGCCAGCATGCGAAACTGGGCGCTCACCTCATCAAGGTAATGACAACCGGCGGCATTCTGACGCAGTTCAAGCCCAACCTGCTTCAATTTACTCAGGAAGAACTGAGGACCGTTGTCCGGGAGGCACATCATCTCGGCCTGCCGGTCGCTTCGCATTGTCATAACGAGGCGGGCATAGCAGCCTCCAAGTAGTGGTGGGGAGAGACGGTTACAGCAGATCCGAGAGCCGCTCGATGAGGGGGGCGGCGGCGTCGAGGATCGCGATCTCGCCGGGGGTGAACGATTCCGCCAGGGCGGCGGCGATCTTGTCCGACACGGCGCTGCGCCCCGAGTGGACCGCGTCGCGGCCCGTCGAGGTGAGGCTCAGGATGGAGCGCCGCCCGTCGGAGGCATCCGCGCCTCGCGCGACCAGGCCGCGCTGCTCCAGGCTCGCGATCGTCGCGCCCATTGCCTGCGGGGTGATCTGCTCGCGGCGGGCCAGTTCGGCAGTCGTGACCGGGCCGAGCCGGTCAATCCGGGACAGGGCGGTCAGTTGCGGCGCGGAGAGGTCGCCCTCCATCGCGGCCTCCTGGATGCGTCGCCTGAACGCGCTCAGGCCGACCCGCAGCCGCGCCGCGGTCACGCGGACCTCCGGCTGGCCGTCCGCCAGTCCCTCGACTTCGCTCACATTTAGAATGTTAACCTTCTAAAGCCAGACTTGCAAACTCAGACTTCTAATGTGCTAT
>CAYNGQ010000553.1:0-1873 GCA_964396735.1 uncultured Solirubrobacteraceae bacterium
ATCTTGGTCGCGAGGAAGGCGTTGGACGCCAGCTTCACCATCTCCGCGGAGGCGATGTCGGTGCGCACCAGCTCACCGTCGCCCGAGCCCCCGTGCTCAGCCGTGAGCAGCGGCCGGTAGAGCTCGACCACCGCGTCGCCAGCCCAGTCGCTGATGTCGCCGACGACCACCCGGTCGGGGCGCAGGAAGTCGTCCACCGCCGAGCCCTCCTTGAGGAACTCCGGGCAGGAGACGTAGCGCAGCCCCGCCTTGCCCCGCTCGCCGAGGACGCGCTGGATCGAGGCGCCGGTGCCGCTCGGCACCGTCGACTTCATCACCAGCGCGTGGCGGTCGGAGGCGGGGATCGCCTCGACGACGGCATGCACCGATGAGAGGTCGGCGTCGCCAGAGTAGGTGGGCGGCGTGCCGACAGCGACGAACAGCAGACGCACGTGCTCGAGCGCGGGCCCCAGCTCGGTGGTGAAGTGCAGGCGCGCGGCGTGCTTCTGCAGCAGCTCCTCGAGGCCGGGCTCGTAGATCGGAACCTCTCCCCGGCGCAGACACTCGATCTTCTCGGCGTCGATGTCGACGCACCACACCTCGTTGCCCAGCTCGGCGAAGCCGGCGGCGCTGACCAGGCCAACGTAGCCGGTGCCGATGACGCCGACGGGCTCGCGGTCAAGGGTCATGGCGTTGACCCGTTAGCCACCATCGACCGGGGTGGCCTCCTCGACCAGCACGAGCGCGCGGTTCTCGGCGAACTGGAGGTAGCCGGCGGACTGCGTGAAGCGCACGATCTCCGTGTCCGAGCGGTACAGCCGCAGCTCGGTGGGCTTCAGCGTCGCCAGCACCGGCTGGTGGTTGGCGAGGATCCCGATCGAGCCGGTGCCGGTGACGGTCGAGAGCATCTCGATCTCCTCGCTGAACACCGGCCCCTCGGGGGTGAGCACTTCGGCCTGGAACTTCGTGTGGGCCATTATTTCTTCGCCGCCGCAACTACCTCGTCGATTGTGCCCTTGAGGAAGAAGGCCGACTCGGGGACCTCGTCGTGCTTGCCCTCGATGATCTCGTCGAAGCCGCGGATCGTCTCCTCGATTTTCACGTACGCGCCGGGCGTGCCCGTGAACTCTTCGGCGACAAAAAACGGCTGCGAGAGGAACCGCTCGATCCGCCGGGCGCGTTGGACGGTGAGCTTGTCCTCGTCGGAGAGCTCGTCGATGCCGAGGATCGCGATGATGTCCTGCAGCTCCTTGTAGCGCTGCAGGATCTCCTTGACGCGGTTGGCGACGCGGAAGTGCTCCTCGCCGAGGATGTCGGCCTTGAGGATCGTCGAGGTCGAGTCGAGCGGGTCCACCGCCGGGTAGATGCCTTTCTCGGAGATCGCCCGCGAGAGCACCGTGGTCGCGTTGAGGTGCGCGAACACGGATGCGGGCGCCGGGTCGGTGAGGTCGTCGGCGGGGACGTAGATCGCCTGCACCGAGGTGACCGACCCCTCGCGGGTGGAGGTGATGCGCTCCTGCAGCTGCCCCATCTCGGTCTCCAGCGTCGGCTGGTAGCCCACCTGCGAGGGCATCCGCCCGAGCAGCGCGCTCACCTCGGAGCCGGCCTGCACGAAGCGGAAGATGTTGTCGATGAACAGCAGCACGTCCTGACCCTGGTCGCGGAAGTATTCGGCCATCGTCAGCCCCGACAGCGCCACGCGCATGCGGGCGCCGGGCGGCTCGTTCATCTGGCCGAACACGAGCATCGTCTTGTCGAGCACGCCCGAGTCCTTCATCTCCAGCCACAGGTCGTTGCCCTCGCGCGAGCGCTCGCCCACGCCGCAGAAGGCCGACAGCCCGCCGTGCTCCTTGGCGAGGTTGTGGATCAGCTCCTGGATCAGCACGGTCTTGCC
>CAYNGQ010000554.1:0-1907 GCA_964396735.1 uncultured Solirubrobacteraceae bacterium
TGGGGTCATACATGAACGAGCCATCGGTCGATCCGGTCCAGCCACTGGTCTGCGCCACCGCCCCCCGAGGCGTCCGGCAGGAGTACACGTGGTACTCGCCCGCGTTGGCGGGGCTCGCCAGGAGACACGCGGCGCCGGCCAGGACCACGGCGAGAATCCGCACATGCCCGTACCTGTACCTGGGCTTGCTCATCGCGTGTAATTCCTGAGTTGCCTGAGGGAGGTGCTTATGGCGTGTTGTCGCTCGAAGCCGTGTTTTGACCCCCCCTGCGGATTCCTGTGGTGCACGTAGCGGGTCACGCTCTGAGCAAGCCAATCCGCGGCGCCGCGATAGATGACCGTCACGCGACTTGTCCAAGCGCCGCCGGGCAGCCGTAGGACCGTGGCCCACTTTCCGGCTCTCTTGTCATGGATGTAGGTGAAACTCGTGTGGGAGTGTGAGGTTAATCGGGCCGCAGGTGAGTAGGACGAGTGCGAGTGCTGCTTTGGCTGAGTGGAACCCGTAGGCGCGGCGGGTGATGAGCCTGACCTTGTTGTTCAGTGCCTCGGTGCGGCCCTGGGTGATGCCCAGACGGATCGCGGCGAGGATGCCCTCACGGTGTTTTCTGATCGTCTGGGCGAGACGGATGAAGGGCTCCAGCCGGCTGCGGGTAGCGCGGCTGATGAAGCGGTCGATCAGCACTGTGACGTCCTCGAGGTCAAGGCCGGCGGTGAAGATGCTCCTGAGCGCCTCCTTCAACGTGTAGGCGAGCCAGACCGCGCCACCGGCGCGTTTGAGCTTGCGGTGCGTGGCTGCCTGTTTGGCGGTCAGGTTCTCGGGGTTCTTCAGCAGCGCCCAGCGGGCGTCCTTGAAGCGCTTGGCGGCCTGCTGGTCGCCGAGGGAGCGCAGCTGGTTCCAGTAGTCGCGGCGGACTTCGTCCAGTGCCTTGGTGGCGAGCGCGACGACGTGATAGCTGTCGATGCAGATCGTCGCCTGCGGGGCGTGCTTGCGGGCGCTCTTGGCGTAGCCGGGTCCCATGTCCATCGAGATCGCCCTGAGCTCCTGGGAGCGCTCGGCGCCCAGCTCCCCAAAGAACTCATCGGCGGCTTTCTCGCCGGCGCCCTCGGTGCCCCACATCACCTTTCGGCGCTGATGGTCGCAAACAAGGGTGAGGTAGCGGTGCTGCTTGCGCCAGGAGACCTCATCGACGCCGATATCGAACAGCTCCTCCAAGCGGTGAGGGTCAAGCTCATCACTGCTGACACGCTCGATGATCCGTCCGACCGTGCGCCAGTTGATCCGCACCAGCCGGCAGATCGTGCTCTTGTCGGTCTTCGTCGCCAGCCACGCCACGAGCGCCTCGAAGTCCTTGGTGAAGTCCGATCCCGCCCGGGCGAACGGCACACCCTCGGTGCGCACCCCGTGAACCGGGCAGGACAACCTTCGCAGCCGCGCACGGATCTCAAGCCGCCAGACCCCCAGGTCCAGGTGACGCCAGACCGACAGCACCGGCCGGATGTCGTGGCGATGTGGGGTGCTGAAAGCGCACTCAGGGCACACCAGGCGCCGGCGGCGCAGCGCCACCTCCACGACCACCCTGTCGGGCTCGAAGCGAACCCCCCTGACCCAGACGCCCTTCAACCGTAGAAGCCGCGAGAATGCGGCTCTCTTGCACTCGATGTAGGTGACTCAGCCCGGCGTTTGGGCGTTTGAGCAGGGGTTCTTCGGGCGCTGGAAGTCTTCGCAAGTTGCGTGCTGGTCAGCGACGCGCCGCCGTCTCCGCGGGCAGGCTGCTGGCTTATCCACGGTCAACGGCTTGCAAGGGAGTACGGCATGCGCGTCAGCACGGCATTCTCGCGGCTTCTACGGTTGAAGGGCGTCTGGGTCAGGGGGGTTCGCTTCGAGCCCGACAGGGTGGTCGTGGAGG
>CAYNGQ010000555.1:0-6360 GCA_964396735.1 uncultured Solirubrobacteraceae bacterium
AACGAAATCGAGACCGACTACGGCACCGACCTGTCCGTCTCGAGCGCGGGCGCGCTGGGGTGGATGCAGTTCATGCCCGGCACCTGGCTGCAGTATGGGGTGGACGCCACCGACGCCGGCTACGCCGACCCCTACAACCCCGTGGACGCGATCTTCGCGGCCGCGCGCTACCTGCACGCCGCCGGCGCCTCCCACCACCTGCGCGCCGCGATCTTCTCCTACAACCACTCCCAGGAATACGTCGAATCGGTGCTGCTGCGCGCGCGCCTGATCGCCAGCTACCCGAGCTCGGTGATCGCCACGCTCACCGGTCTCGTCGATGGACGCGCGCCGACCGCCGGCGCCCGCCTGGCTTCGGGGGCGAGGGCCGTGCTGGAAGCCCAAGCGGCGGGCATGGTGGCTGGCAGTGGCGCCTCCGGTGAAGGTTCCGCCGGCGAGACCTCCGGCGGCTCCTCCAATGCAACCGCGGGAGCAGTGCCCACGGGCCTGCCTCCGACCCCGGCGGCGGCTGGTGCACAGGCGGCCGGCGGCGCGCAGCAGGGGAGCGTGGGCGCCTCGGGCGCCGCGGCCGGGGCACAGGCGGGCGGCAGTCCTCTGACGGGCACTGCCGGTGCCGTGGGGCAGACGGGTCACGTCGCCACCGCTCATCCTGCCGCCACCCCCGGCTCGACGCCGGCGCCCTCGCCGCGCGTGGCCGCCGAGCGCGCGCGGGCCGCCGCCAACGCCCCCGCCAAACCATCCCAGCTGGTCGAGCTGCTCGGCGACCCCGGCGCGCCGGTGGTGGCGGTGGAGGATGGTCGGATCGAGCACCTCGGGCACTCCCACGCGCTCGGTCGCTACCTGGTGCTGCGCGACATCTACGGGGACCTCTTCACCTACGCCGGCCTCGGCAACATCGCCCCCCGCTACCGGCCATCTGTCCCGTCGGTCAAGCCCCGCATCGCCGCATCGCACGAAGAACCCAAGCCCACCCAGGCGGCCACCGCCGGCCATCAGTCGCCGCTGACCCTGAAGGTCAAGGCGAACGCCGCGCAGGCACTCGCGCCGGCGAGCGCGCCGGTCGAATCCGAAGGCGAAACGGCGCCCGCGGGGATGGGCAGGGTGCGTCTGTTCGCCCACCCCGACAATCCCGTCGCGCGGGCGGCGGCGCACTCGCAGCGCGCGGCCAGCGCAAGCGGCGGTTGGGCGGTGCTGAAAACCGGCTCGATCGTCACCAAGGGCACGGTGCTCGGTCACCTCGACACACCCCCGGGTGCGACCGCCGGGCAGCTGCGCTTCGCGGTGCGGCCCGCGGGGGACAGCGCCACGATCGACCCCCAGCCGCTGCTGCAAAACTGGCGCCAGCTCGACGCGGCGCTACGCCCGAAGGGCTCCAAGGGCACCGATGCGCTGCTCGGGGCCACCGCCGGCGACGCGCTGTCGATGTCCAAGGGCGAACTCGAGCGCGCGGTGCTCGCCGACACCGGGATCCAGCTCGACACGTGTGGCCGCAGGGATGTGGCGGGGGGCACGGTGGACAAACGCGTGCTGGCGTCGCTCCTGTTCCTTTCGCGTAACGGCCTGCAGCCGACCGTGTCCGGGCTGCGCTGCCCCCGCGGCGGGGACACCGCGTCGGGATTGAGCGTCGTGACCGGCGCCGGAGCTGACGCGAGCGCCGGCGCCGCGCTGCGTTCGGCCGCTCAGCAGACCGCTGCCCATGGTGGTGGCCTGGCCGTGGACATCACCGCGATCAACAACATCCCGATCGCCGGCCACCAGGGCCCAGGATCGGTCACGGACGCGGCGATCCGCGCGCTGCTGACGCTCCACGGCAGGTTTGCGCCCCACCGGATCGTGAGCCTGATGAAGTATCCCGCAGCGTCCTCCACCGAAGCGCTGCCAACGGCCTGGAATCACATCCACCTCGAGTTCCTGCCCGTGCGCGTCACGGCGGCGCATGTTGCCGCGGCCGGTCCGGCCGCGGCCGCTCCGCTGGCGGCGAGCGGCGCTTTGGACGAAGCTCAATGGAGTCAGCTGATCGGGCGCATCGCCGCACTGCCCAAGCCCAAGGTCTCGGTTACGCCCAGCTCGGCCGCGATTCGCGACCCGCAGGCGGCGCCCACCAACCGCGGGCTCGGCGGGAGCGGCCAGACAGCGGGCGGCTGAGCGGGGCAGCAGGCTGTGTCTGTACCCGCCTGGCGGCGGACACAGACACAGACGGAAAGCCCGCTCGCTCGAAGGCTCCTCAGCCGGTTTTGCCGGCGCCGGGGTGAGGCCTGCTGGACTTCAACGCGCCCAGCAGCGCGCTCCGGCAGTTCGTCTCCGCCGCTTTGAACTTCGCGCTGCCGGTATTGATCCCTTTGGTGTCGAAGATCGGGCCTTTGCCCGAGGTGTTGGGTTCGCCGACGTTGACTCCGTTCTGGCGCAGACACGCCGCGTAGCGGGCGAGCACGGCGTGGAAGCGGGGATTGTTGAAGGGGTTTTTGAAGCCCTTGGTGCCCCTGCTGAAGCGGCTGCCTTTAAAGCCGGCACCGCAGCTCCTGAGCGCTTCGGCGAACTGCGCGCGAGACATGCCCTTGGGCAGCTGCGCCCCGCTCCCGGCGCCGTCGAGGAAGCCTCCGGTCCCGGCGTGCCGCTGGGGCAGCGTGATGCCTTTTTTCGAGAGGCACGTGCGCACCGCGGCGAAGCGCGCCGCACGCGCGGCGGGGGTCGTGCCGGTGGTGGGGGCGCCGGGGGTTGTGGCGGTGGACGACGTCGCGGTGGATGTGGTGCCCGCGGCGGTCGTCGTCCCGGTCGCCGCCGCGTTGGCGGTGGTCTCGGTGGTCGTGGTGCTCGAAGAGCCGCCGCATGCCGCCAGGCCGAGCGCGGCGGCCACGAGTATGGCGGTCAGCGCAATCAGCGACGGCAGGGTTGTCGGCCTGCGGTAGTGGGACATGAAGCTCCTTTGTCGGTCATACGGATTCTGCGTGCCGCGGGTCATGGGGATCCGAACACATTGACTGATCCACCTAAAGCGTGGCACAAGGCGATCACCCGCCGAAGAGACCGCTGCCACCGGAGCCGCCTCTGGGACCCCCTCCGCCGCCCCCGAACAGTGCGCCGAGGCCGCCACCCCCGGCGCCCGCGGCGTTGACGCTGATCGATTCGGCGCTGACGGCGCCATTGGCGCCTTTGGTGCCACGGACGACGACTGTTTCGCCAGGGTGGATGCCATGTACGTCGGCTTTGACGGTCTTGGTGATCGTCGCGGCGGGGGAGGTGGTGATCTTGACCGTGTTGCCTTCGGCGTTGGTCACGTACAGGGTGTTGCCGGAGATGTATGAGACTTCCCCGATCGTGGCGCCGCCCGCGCCGCCGAAGCGCCCTGCGAAGCCGCCGGCACCCGCGGCCCCGCCGCCCGCCGCGCCGCTCGTGCCGCCAGCTCCGCCGCTGCTCGTGGTGGACCCGGCACCGCGCACGGCCGCAAACCGGGACGCCAGCCCGGCCGCGCCGGCGCCGGCGCCGGCGCCGGGGTTCGACGAGGTTTCGCCCTTCTCGACGAGCACACCGCCGATGAAGCCGCAGGCGAGTAGCAGCAGGCCCAACAGCGCGACCGGGATTGGCGTGAATAGACGCCGACGCGGGCGCGGGGGCAGCTCCTCGTAGTCATCTGGCATGACGGGCTCCTCAGGGGGAATATGTGGAGGTTGGTCACTCAAAGCGCAGTGCCTCGATCGGTCGCAGGCGGGCGGCGCGCCCCGCCGGGTAGGTGCCGAAGAAGAGGCCGGTGAGCACGGCCGCCCCGAACGCCAGGAAGATCGAGTAGGTGGCGATCGCAGGGTGCACGCCGGCGATTTCGAACTGGCTGCCCACCACCCCGAGCAGCACCCCCGTGAGGCCGCCGATCAGCGACACCAGCACGGCCTCGGTGAGGAACTGCGTGAGGATGTCGCTGCGGCGTGCGCCCACCGCCTTGCGAATACCGATCTCGCGGGTGCGCTCGGTGACGGACACGAGCATGATGTTCATCACGCCGATGCCGCCGACGAGCAGCGAGATCGCTGCGACCTCCCCGAGCAGCGTGGTGAACACGGAGGTGGTGGAGCTGGTGGTTTCGAGCAGCGAGCCCTGGTTGATCACCTGGAAGCCCGGTTCGGCGGTGTCCTTGACTTTGTGGCGCTGCTCGAGGATCTGCGTCACCTCGGCTTCGGCGGCCGAGAGCGAGGACTCGGAGGTGGCCTCGACGGTGATCGAGTCGATCGGGCCGTAGCCCGAGAGGGAGTCCTGCACGGTGGTGATCGGGGCGGCGACGATTTCATCGAGGTTGGACACGCCGTTGGAGCCCTTGGCGGCGAGCACGCCGATCACCTCGAAGTTGACGCCGTCGGCGCGCATCGTCTGCCCGATCGGGTCCTGTCCGGGGAACAGCTCTTCGACGACGGTCTGCCCGATCACGGCCACGCGCGCGTGGTGGGCGACGTCGGCTGCGGTGAAGGCGGCGCCTTCCTGGAGGTGGTAGCCGTGGGCGGCGAGATATGAGGGGGTGGTGCCGACGAACGTGCCGGGCTCGTAGGAGGTGCCGTCGTAGACGAGTGTCACGCCGGTGGCGTTGACGACGGGCGAGGCGCTCTTGACGTCGGGGGCTTCGGAGTGGTTCTGCAGCGCCTCGGCGTCCTGCCTGGTCAGGGAGATGGGATCCCCCCCCACCCCACCAGCGAGCGCGGCGAAGCGCGCCCCGCCGCGGGCGGCGCCGGACTCGACCAGCAGCACGTTGGTGCCGAGGCTCTCGATCCGTTCCTCCACGGCTTTGGAGGAGCCGTTGCCGACTGCGATCAGGATGATCACGGCGGCCACGCCGATCGTCATGCCGAGGATCGTCAGCCCCGAGCGGAGCTTGTTGGCGACGATCCCGCCCCACGCGATGCGCAGCGTCTCGGCGCCAATCATGGCTGTGCCTCGACCGGGGCCGCGAGGTGGGCGGACTTCAGCCGGTGGGAAGGGGGCGGGGGATCGTGAACGCCGAGCGAGCGCCGGTCCTCGACGATCTGCCCGTCGCTGAGGCGCACCACGCGCTTGGCCTGGGCGGCGACGTCGGGCTCGTGGGTGATCAGCACGACGGTGCGCCCTTCGGCGTTGAGGCCGGCGAAGATCTCCAGCACGTCCTCGGTCGAATGGGAGTCGAGGTTGCCGGTCGGCTCGTCGGCGAGGATCAGCGAGGGGTTGGTGACGATCGCGCGGGCGACGGCCACGCGCTGCTGCTGGCCGCCGGAGAGCTCGGAGGGGAGGTGGTGCAGGCGATTGGCCATGCCCACCGACGCCAGCGCCCGTTCGGCGCGGCGGCGACGCTCGGCACGGGGCAGGCCGGCGTAGGCGAGCGGCAGCTCGACGTTGGCGAGCGCCGGGGTGCGGGCGACGAGGTTGAAGGACTGGAAGACAAACCCGAGCTTGCGGTTGCGCAGGTCGGAGAGCTCGTCCTCGTCGAGATCGTGGGCGTCGGTGCCGTCGATCAGGTAGCGCCCGCCGGTGGGGATGTCGAGGCAGCCGAGGATGTTCATCAGCGTGCTCTTGCCGCTGCCGGAGCTGCCCATGATCGCGACGAAGTCGCCACGCTCGATGCGCAGCGAAACGCCGCGCAGCGCAGGCACGCGGATCGTGCCGATCGCGTAGGTCTTGCTGACGTCGCGCACGTCGATCACGGGGCGAGGCGGGCGGCTGCCGTCGTCCGGCGTGTCCCGGTGGGCGAGCATGGTGTGCGCGTCTGTGCGGGCGCGCGGTGGGTCCCCGCTCGGTGTGGCGGCTGCCGCGCGCGCCACGAGCGGCTGGCTGCGCGCGGCGCGCGCGCGGAGGGGTGAGCGTGGGGGCCGCATCAGCCGCCTCGGAAGCCGCCTGCGCCCGCTCCCCCGAGGAACGCTGCGCCGCCCCCACCCCCGAGGCCGCCGGCGGCACCGCCGAGCGTCCCCGTGCGGCTGCCCAGCCGCGACAGGAGGCCGGAGGTCGTGGAGGAGCTGCGGGTGACGGGCAGGATGATCTGTTCGCCGGCGGAGAGGCCGGAGAGGATGATCGTGGAGCTGTTGCCGGCCAGCCCAGTGACGACCCGCCTGCGAGTTTGCGTGCCGTCGTGCACGACCGTGACCGTGTCGGTGGCGATCGCGGAGGTGGGGACGTTGACCCCTTCAGCCTGCTTGACCACGACTTCGGCGGTGGCGCTCATCCCCGGTTTCAGCCCGCTTTCGAGCTGGTCGAGCTGGAAGGTGACGTCGTAGCTGACCACGCCACCGGAGGATGTCGGGAGCGTGGCGACGCTCACCACGTGCGCGGCGAGCTTCAGCCCTTCGAGCGCTTCGATCGTGACCGTGGCGGGCTGGCCGTCGCGCACATTGACGACTTCGGACTCCGAGAGCG
>CAYNGQ010000556.1:0-3756 GCA_964396735.1 uncultured Solirubrobacteraceae bacterium
AGCGGGTCGGGGCCGGTCGGCGGCACCACCGAGTCGAGCACCAGCGCTTCGACGTGCTGGGGGTACTCCTGCGCGTACTCCTCCGCCACCTTGGTGCCGTAGGACGTCCCCCACAGCACGAGCTTTTCGTAGCCCAGCGCCTTGCGCAGCGCCTCGATGTCGGCGACGCTGTCGAGGCTCGTGTAGAAGGCGCGTTCGGAGCCGATCTGTTCGGCGCAAGATTTGATCAGCTGCCCGCCGCTGCGGTAGGCGCCGGGCTGTTCGAAGCCGTGGCAGGAGAGCGGGTGCGAGTAGCCGGTGCCGCGCTGGTCGAACACGATCAGATCGCGCGTGTCGAGGATCGGGCCGAGCAGTTCGGTGAAGGTTTCCGCAAACGGGATCGCCGACTGCCCCGGCCCGCCGGCCAGCGCGATCACCGCGGAGTGGGCTTCGCCAACCGGCGCCAGACGGCGGCGGATCGTCAGCGTGATCGTGCCGGGCGTGACGCCGCTGGGGTCGAGCGGCACCGTGAGGTGCGCGCAGGCGAACTCGGTGCTTTCGCTGCACGGGAGGAATGGGATCCCGCCCGCCCCGCTGGACGCAGCCGCTCCCGCCGGCGCGGGCAGCGCGCCCGCCGTGACGCACGCGGCAGCGATCGGGGCCGCCAGGAACGCGACGGCGAGCTTCCTGACGGTCAGTCGCACCAGTTGGAATCTACCCGATCGGACAGGACGGTGCGCCGGTAGCTCCAGGTGCGCGCGTTGGATGGGCGTTGTAGGGTCAGCCCATGGACGAGCGTCGCCAGACGGTGACGGCCCCGGGAGCGCCGGCCGCGATCGGCCCCTACAGCCACGCAGTGAGGGCAACTGGCGAGCTGCTGTTCTGCTCCGGGCAGATCCCCCTCGATCCGGCGAGCGGCGAGCTGGTGGGAGTGAGCGCGGGCGAGCAGGCCCGCCGCTGCCTGGAGAACCTGCGCGCGGTGTGCGCCGCGGCTGGCACCACGCTCGATCAGGCGGTGAGGGTCACGATCTACATGACCAACCTCGGCCAGTTCGCCGAAGTCAACGACGTCTGTGCCGAGTTCTTCCCGACCGACCCCCCGGCGCGAGTAACGATCGGGGTGGCGGGGCTGCCGCGCGGGGCGCAGGTCGAGATCGACGCGGTGGTAGCGCTTGTGTCGAATCCACTCCAGGGGAGCCGGCCGGAGCAGGCGTCAACCGTGCCACTGGCGCCCCCGCCCCCGCCCTTGGCCTTGGCCTTGGCCTCGGGGCACGTCTATCACATGGAGCTACGCCACTTCCCGCGCAACCTCTGTCACTTCAACATGGGCGCTGCAGAGCTGCAAAGCACGATCCTCGAGCCGTGGGCGGCCGACCGTATGTTCGACCTGGGAGACCTCCGTTGGGACCCCCGCCAGGCGAGGCTCACGATCCTCGAGGGTCCGCGGATCCCGCCGGATCAGCTGACGATGGGCCGCGGCTGGAGCACCGCCAAGCGCCAGGGCGCCGACGTGACGGCGCAGCTGCTCGCAGCCGCTGGGGCGCCGCGCGGGCAGTAATGGTCCGGGAGAGCTGCGCCCAGGCCGGAGCAGACCCACCGCTACACTTCGTCCCCGGCTTGGTGGGCGTAGCTCAGCTGGTAGAGCTCCGGGTTGTGGTCCCGGCGGCCGCGGGTTCGAATCCCGTCGCTCACCCTCAGGAATTGCCTGGAAAACGGTACCTTTTGCGACGATCGAGCTGGCGACGGACCCAGACACGGAACGAAACGCGGAACAAAACTTGTCGCAAAAAATCGTGAGGACTCCGCGCTCAGCACTTGGGCGCCGTCTACTCCGGTGCGGGGCAGGCCACCAGCCCGATCCTCACACGAACAGATGAGCCGGCCCGGAGTCTGTATGCTGCGCCTCGGCTAGAAACACGCGCTCGTAGACGCGGTAGCAGCGCTTGATCTCTCCACCCATCCCCTCGTAGGCGCGGTTCGTGGCCTCGTTGACCTCCGGGGTCCAGCCTCCCTCGCCCGCCTTCTGAGGGGTGCGTTCGGCCGCGTATGGGCTTGATCCCAGGGCCATGGCAGCGTGCGGCCTGTGGCGGAACGAACACAACTAACAAGAGTTCACCGATAGTTCCTCCCACGACGGAACTTACGGCTTGCAAATGTTGATGAGCTGATACCATAAGTGTCGTATGTTCACCCCAAAGGGAACTATCGGCTTGCCAAAATCACCAATTGGGAAAGGGATTTCAGGCTCAGGTCGAGCCGAACTGGCCCTGGTCGTGGGCAGCCGTCGGTTCGTCTCTCCCGAGCAGGCTGCCTCGGAGCTCGGGGTGGATGCTCACGTCGCGGCGCGAAAGCTCGCCCATTGGGCAGAACGGGGATGGCTGCGCCGGGTGCGGCGCGGTCTCTACATCGCGTTGCCCGTGGAGGCGATGCGTCCGGAGAACTGGTCGCAGGACGCGATGGTCCTGGCGAACGCAGTGTGGCCACCCTGCTATTTCAGCGGCTGGACAGCGGCCAACCACTGGGGACTGACCGAGCAGGTGTTCCGCACCACGATCGTGAAGACCGCGCAACGTGTCCGCTCCTCCAAAGCACGTCTGTTGGACGCCGAGTATCTGTTGATGCACGTCCCCGAGGATGCGATGGGCTGGGGTGTGGAGCCGGTCTGGCACGAAGAGTTGCGGCTTCAGATCGCAGATCCGACACGCACCGTCGTCGAGATCCTCGATGCGCCGCGGATCGGCGGTGGGATCCGGCACGCTGCCGAGATCCTCGAGGCTTACCTCGACGACCACCACGGAGGAGGGCGTCTCGTTGAGTATGCGCTGCGTTTGGGCAACCGCGCAGTGCTCAAGCGCCTCGGCTACCTGCTCGAAACCCTGGGCCGCGACGAGCCGGAGCTGATCGCGGCCTGCAGGGCTCAGCTCTCAAGCGGTATCGCGCTGCTCGATCCGGACGGCCCGCCGGAAGGCCCGCGCGTGCCGGCGTGGCAGATGCGCGCCAATGTGCACGTCGCTCTCGAGGGCCCATCGTGATCTCAAAGCACGAGCTGCTGCGCCTGCGGGGGGAGTGGCAGCTCGACGTCGGGGTCATCGAAAAGGATTACGTGCTCGGCTGGATGCTCGCCGCGATCGCCGCCGAGCCCGCGCTCGTGGACACCTGGATCTTCAAGGGCGGCACCTGCCTGCGCAAGTGTTACTACGAGACCTACCGCTTCTCGGAGGACCTCGACTTCACGGTCATCGACGGCGGCCCCGAGGAGCCTGACGAACTGACCGGGATCTTCCAGCGGATCGCGTCCTGGCTTGCGCGCGAGTCCGGCATCGAGCTCGCGATCGACGAGCGAACCTTCGCGGGGCGGCGCAACTTGCGCGGCAAGCCGACCACGCTGGGCCGGATCACCTACCGCGGTCCCAACCCGCAGCGGGGGACACCGCCGAAGCTCAAGCTCGACATCACGAGCGATGAGGTCCTCATCGAGCGGCCGCTGACCCGCACCACCGTTCATCCCTATAGCGACGCTCCGCTGCCGGGGGACGGCGTTCGCTGCTACTCGCCCACCGAGCTCGCCGCGGAGAAGACACGGGCGCTCGCCACGCGCTGCCGCCCGCGCGACCTCTACGACGTGGTGCACATGCACCGCCACCCCGACCTCATCGGACAGGCCAAACAGGTGCAGGCGGTCCTCGCCGCGAAGTGCGCCCACGCCGACATCGCGGTCCCCAACGCCGACTCGATCCGCTCTTCGCCATATGCGCAGGAGATCGAGCGTGAGTGGGA
>CAYNGQ010000557.1:0-2765 GCA_964396735.1 uncultured Solirubrobacteraceae bacterium
CGCTGTTCATGCTCACCCAGTACTTCGACGACCTCGGCCTCTCCGACCTCGTGGTGGTCGCGCCCGACGCTGGCCGTGTGAAGCTCAACAAGAAGTTCGCCTCCAAGATCGGCGCCGAGCTGGCGATCCTCGACAAGGAGCGCCCCGCCCAGCAGGTCGCGGAGATCGGCTACGTGATCGGCGACGTCAAGGGTAAGACGGCGGTGATCGTCGACGACATGATCGACACCGCCGGGACGCTGGCCGCGGCCACCCAGACGGTCTACGAAGCGGGCGCCAAGAGCGTCTACGCGGCCGCCACCCACGGGGTCTTCTCGGGTCCCGCGTTCGAGAACCTGGTGGCCTGCGGTTTGAAGGAGATCGTGGTGACCGACACGATCCCCGTCTCGCACGAGCGTCCCGACAACATCCGCGTGCTCCCCTGCGCCGACCTGCTCACCGACTCGATCCGGCGGATCTTCACCGACGACTCGGTGAGCGAAGTGTTCGGCGGGGAGAACCAGCTGTTCTGAAGTCCCACCAGCCTGCCCACCGACGCCGGTGGGGCTCCGGACCGGCTGATTGCTAAAGTCCTCCCCCGCGATATGGCCGACCAGACTTCCACCCAGCTCGCCGTACGCGCCCGCCAGCCCGATGGCTCGCGCGCGGCGCGGCGCACGCGCCGTGACGGCCGCGTGCCCGGGATTCTCTACGGTGGCGGCGAAGAGCCGCTGAGCTTCGAGGTGGACGCCCGCGAGCTGCGGCTCGCGCTGGCCAAGGCGGGAGCGGTACTCGACCTGAGCGTCGACGGCGGCGCCGCCACACCGGTCGTGCTCAAGGAGGCGCAGCGCCACCCGGTGCGTGGGGAGACGGTGCACGTGGATCTGCTGCGGGTGCGCCTGGACAAGCCGATTCAGGCGGTGGTCGCGCTGGAGCTGACCGACCTGGAGGACTCCCCCGGCGTCCGCGAAGGCGGCGTGCTGGAGCTGATCACGCGCGAGCTGAACATCGAAGCGCTGCCGACCGGGATCCCGGAGTCGATCGTGCACAGCGTCGCGGAGATGAACATCGGCGAGACGCTGACGCTCGCCGCGGTCAAACCTCCCGCGGGCGTGACGCTGCTGGACCCACTGGAGGAGACGGTGCTGGCGACGCTCACGCCGCCGCGCCTGCAGAGCGAAACGGCAACCGAGATCGAAGCGGAGACAGAGGTCGTCGGCGAGGCCGAGAAGGCCGAGGGCGCCGAGGGCGGCGCCTCCGCCGAGGGGTAACCGCTGCGGCGACCATTCGCCGGTATCGGCCGTGCTCGCGGCGGCGGGGCCGGGGCCCGCGGCGGCGGGGCGGCAGACTGGCTGATAGTGGGGCTGGGCAACCCCGGCAGGGAGTACGTGCGCACGCGTCACAACGTGGGTTTCATGGTCGCCGACGAGCTCGCCGAGCGGTGGTCCCTGCAGCGTGCCAAACCGCGTTTCCGCGCGCTGCTCGCCGAGGGGCGAGTTGGACTTGGAACCCACCCACCCGTCCGCGTGGCGGTTCTATGGCCACAGACGTTCATGAACGAGGCAGGCCGCTCGGCCGGACCCGCGCGCGGCTCCTACAAGCTGGCGTTGGAGCGCGTGGTGGCGGTGCACGATGAGATCGACATCCCCTTCGGCGAGGTGCGCACGCGCCTGGGCGGCGGCCTGGCGGGGCACAACGGGCTGAAGTCGCTCAAGCGAGAGCTCGGGGGCGCGGACTTCTGGAGGGTGCGCGTCGGCGTGGGACGCCCCGACTCCACCGACCCGGAGATCGTCTCCGCGCACGTGCTCGGCCGCTTCCGCGAGAGCCCCGGGGAGGTGCGCGAACTGGTGACGCGCGCGGCCGACGAGGTCGAGCGTCTGGTGGCTGAGCAGTGAGCCTCAGGTCGCTGCTTGGATTGGCGCAGGACGATCCAGGGGGCGCGCGGCTGGCACGCGAAGGCGGCCACGCGTTCGTGTCGGCTTCGCTGCGTCCTTATCTGATCGCAGGTTTGGCGGAGAGTGGCGGCCCGCGACCGACACTGGTGGTGGTCGGCGACGACCGCGCGGCGCGGGAGCTGGCGGCTGACCTACGCGCATGGTTGGCGCCACGGCGCGTGCGCTACTACCCCTCGCGCGGGGTGACCTACGAATCACACCTGACTCCGCCGGCCCACCTGATCGGGCTGCGGGTGGCCGCACTGGACGCGCTCCTGGCAGAGAGGTCCACGACCGAGCGGGCCGGCGGGCCTCCAGTCGTGGTCGTCTCCGCGGTGGCGCTCTCGGAGAAGGTGCCCGACCCCGCGCTGCGCCCGCGCTCGTTCACGCTGCGCCGCGGCGAGCTGCTCGACCTGGAGGAGTGCGCCAACGAGCTGGTGGCGGCGGGGTATGAGCGCGCCGACCAGGTGGAGGAGCGCGGGCAGTTTGCGATGCGGGGTGGGATCCTCGACATCTTCCCCGCCACCGAGGAGCGGGCCGTGCGGGTGGACATGTTCGACGTGGAGATCGAATCGCTGCGCTGGTTTTCCACGTTCACGCAGCGCTCGCTTGGCGAGGTGCAGGAGGTCGAGATCGCGCCCGCGGCGGAGCTCGCGGCCGAGTACCGCGAGCTGGCGGAGATCGCCGCGCTGGAGGACGCCTCCGAGCGCCCGGACATCGCCGAGCTCTTGCCGGTGGAGCGTTTCGGGGCGCTACTCGATCTGTTGAAGGCCGGCGGAGAGGAGCAAGATGGAGGAGGGGGAGGGGTTGGTCGGCAAGCAACCGAGGTGATTGTCGCCGCCGAGGAGGAGC